>DATDFI010000023.1:0-9446 GCA_036522695.1 Bacteroidia bacterium
ACTCCGATAGGATGCGTGGAATGACCTATGGTCCAGATCTCTTTCATCAATACATTCGCAGCAAACCGGGTACCGTTTTAGCAATCCCACTTGATAAAAATGGGCCCAATATCGAAATTATCGAAACTTGCCATGACAGCAAGTGCGGCAAAGATCAAGACCATCGCTGCCAATGCGCCAAAGGCATAAAGGCCAACCATAATGCGATGCGGAGTGCGAGGCATTTTAGCTTTACGTTTGCGCGGGTTGATGAGGTTCCAAAGCAATACCAGAAATTGCAAACCAAGCAGCATGGCCGGCACCCTTAATGTGGCTTCAGGCACTTTAGGAACATCGTGGTGATAAGTGGCATAAGGTGATAATCCATCGGCATAAAAGAAGAGAAGAAGCAGATCAAAAAGGATATGCGTCAGCATAAAACGGGCGTAAAGATTGGCCTTTGTTAAACGCCTGAGGTAAATCGCAAGAGAAATAAAAAGGCCGGTGAGGCCCGCCAGTTCAAGCGCCAGCATGCGGTTGTCGTGTACAAGCTGCCTGTGTTGGTCCTCATAAAATCCGCCCAATGCCAGGAACGACTCGATGGCCAGGAAAGAAAAAATGGCCACTCCCGCAAAGAGATACCAGTTCTTAAGAAAATGCCCGGTAGCCGCACTGTTTTCACCTCGTGCCGGGGGATCTGTTTCTCTATACCATTTTTTTATTTCCGACCGTCTCGACATTTATGTACAGGTGCAAAAAAGCCGGGCATTTCATATACCCGGCCATCCCGCTCTTTGCTTTATTTATTTTTTCTCGATGAACAATACCACTTTATTGAAGTCGGCCGCAGCGTTGATCACTTTGCGGAAGGCCTCGAACTGGTCGACCGGGAAAATGATCTTGCGGTAATTTTCATCGATGGTGATGCGGATCTTGTTGCCATCCAGTTTATAAGTAGAAACAAATTGCGCATCGGGACTGCTTTTATCACCGCAGTAAACGGAAAGATTCAGCGCATCCAGGTTGGTCACTTTGTATCCATCCGGTATTTCCACGGTGATCTCCCGGTAATAGCCTCGGTTATATTCGTTCTCGGCATCGGTCTTGCGTTTATCTTCCTGGTACAATTCGGCTTGGGGGCCGATCACATTGCCCACTTTGAAAAGATATTTCTCCCCTGCTTTTTCCAGCATAGAAGAACTTTTCACATCACCCTCAACAATAAAAGGCTTTTGAAGTATAGAAGGCTCATCATAATTGCTCACCGAAGGGTTGGTGATCTTCGAATCATCAGCTGCAAGTTTAAGCAGGCTTTCGACCGTCTCCTTTTTATTTTCTTCGGGGAGATAGCTGTATATGGGCTGTATCCCCAATGCGCTGTAGCCACTGAACTCGCGCTTGAGGTGCATGCTCGTGGTGCTGAAATCCTCATCGAACTTCACCTCCGCATAAATATTATCGAAATTCACTTTATAGTCGCGCGTGGGGATCTCCTTCACTTTACCGATGCCGGTGGTGTAATCACCAACTGTAACGGGGGTGATGAACAAACCCTGGTTGGCTGTAAGCTCCGGGGGAATAAAACCAAAGCGGCTGAACATCTCACCCGGGGCGATATAATTATCCACACCGGGAAAATACATCAGGTATTTATCGAGAAAATTCCAGGTATCGAAATCCCCATCGAACTTTTGGTCCATGCGGTCGCAGGTGAGTACGATGTTGTAATCAATGCCTGCCTGCCTGTACAATTCAACGAACAGGCGGATGATGCCACGCTGGTTCGCCACTTTATTTTTGATGATGCTCCCGATGTCTTCCAGGTTTTCTCCCACATCTTCTTTGATGATGATGTTTGATTTCACATAATTTTCAATGTCCCGTATCTTTTGTTCATCGCTCGCCTTCTTATCCAGTTTTACTTTTTTAAGCAGGTCCTTTACTTTAGAGATGTCCTTTTTATCCTTTTTCCTGTCGAGGGAAATGCGGTCATAAACGAAGGCGGCAGCATCGTTCCAGGTGAACAGGCGCTTATCGCCTTTGGCTTCATTATACGATAGTTTGTACTCGATGCGCATGAGGTCGGCCTTATATGCCGAGTAACGTTCCTCCTTTAAAGGAGGAACAACATCGATATGTGCGGTGATGATGCGCTTTTCGTCTTCGATCTTGGGTTCCGAAAAATCGGGGAACTTATTGTAACTCCTCGCCTCGAATTTAAGATTGGAAGGGGAAACGATCTCGATCATTATGTTCTTGCGCAACTCATCCGACTGAACGATCTCCGTGCCGAAGAAGGAGGCTTCTTTTTTCAATGTATATAAATACTCCACCTCGCTGCCGATCTCTACGCCTTCAAAAGCGAAGATCTTAAAGTGCCCGGCATTCTCAAAATTCTCCACATCCTTGATGCTGTTGTTACTCAAAACGGTCACTTTCCCATCCTTGGAGATGGAACGCGCCTTCACTTCTATCACTTCCTCCACATCATACATGGGAATGAACATCTTATTGTTCTCTTCGATAGACTTATCGGAGTTCAGCTTAAGGATCTTGTGCCTGGTCACATACATGATGAGGTTCCCTTTGGCATCATACGAAAATTCATTCAGGCGAAAATCCTTGAGAATGACCGTATTTTCCTTTTGCTCATCCGCACTGAGCTGGTGCGACTTCGGCTCGGCCTCCCAATCATATTTTTTGAATTCGGGAGCAGCGAACTGCGCCTTACTCACCACAGCGAGTACCGGCAGCAAGAGGAAGCCTAAAAGAAGGAACTGTTTTTTCATGAATGATGAATTGAAGATCATTTTGATTTTTTTAAACTGATGGTTTCGTTATATGCCTTGCTGAGCTGCTTCACCATTTTATTCCACTCCGCAAAATCAGAAGGCCATATCATCAGCGTGTTCACATATACGGTCTTGTCCTCGTAAAGTTTGCCGTCCTTCATTTCGTATTTGATGCTGAAACCGAACTTATCTCCGCTGAACGAAGCATCGGGTGGTTTATAGCCGAGCGTATACCCGGCAGGGATCTCCGTTACCGTAACGTCCCGATCGGTGAATTTGTAATCGATCTCGCGGGGCGCGGTGCGCTTTTCAGGGTCCAGTTCATCGTTGAGGAATTTTTTGTCAAGGTTCATGTTGATGTAGGTCTCATCACCATTCACCTTCATGTAATCCGGCAAACGATAACTGTACTTTATCAGCAGGTCCTTGTCCCTGTCGCCCAGGTTACTGTAGCTAATGGAATCCACGCTGAATTTATTATTTCCCTTGAGCATTACAGATTTTATGAATTTCACTTTGTCCTGCTCCGAAAGGTCCTGCATACGGGCGCTGAGCCGGATCTTTTCATATCCCTTCGATGAAACAACGCCATTCCCGGTAAGGTCGCCTCCTTTGATGCGTATATAAGTTGTATCCACAGTTCCGCTCGATTCCCTCGGCATCTCCGGCACTTTCGCGATCTCGAACTTCCCTTCGCCCTTGCCGATCAAACCTTCTTTTCCCTGGATGAATCCCGTTACAAACCCCAAAGGATAATTTTTACCGGTAGCATCCAAAAAATAGTATTTCCCGTCATGAATATAAGTGGCGATCATATGGTTGTCCGACATAGGGGAAGGAACATCCTCGTAAGTGTAGGGAATATCGCGGGAACCGATCCAGGTAAGATGAGATTCAATTCCTGCCAGGGACAACATTTTATTGATGATGCTCGCCATGTCCTTACAATCCCCGTAACGCCTGTCGCACACCAGCCCGCCCTGCCTCGGGATAAAACCGCCAAGTCCATCTTCGAAAGCAATGTATTTGATATGGTCCTCCACCCAATAAAATATCTTTCTCACTTTCACCAGCTCATCCGCTTCGTTATGCACAAGCGAATCCACCACCTTTTTCAGTTCAGGCGCCTCATCCTGGTTCACGCCCTTTGTAAGAGAATAATACCAATCATATAACCCGGCAGGATCGGCCAATAATTTTTTGGTCTCCCCTTTCACTTTGTATTCATCTATCTTAACAATGATGTGCGGTTCGTAATAACGGATATTAGGCGCATCGTCCTCGACCTTGAACTTCTTGACATCGTTCATGCGCCAGGTGTACGTATTGCCCTTGTGCGTGAACATCACATCTTTTTCATTCACGTTAAATAACTTATAACTGATCTTCACATCCTCAGGCACAACCACGGATAACTCGGACTCCACGCAGGGAACATATGAAGCAAAAAAGAAGGCCCCGAAAAAATGTGGTTCGTTCAGTGTTTCTTTGTACGACATGATGGAACGCGAGCCGGGTGCGGTATTCCCGAAAACAAAACTGGTGGACTCGTAGTCGTCATAGAACACCCCCCCGCTTACATCCTTCTTGGTGGTGAAATCCACCACCTTAACGGTCTTATATCCTTTGCCGCCTTCTTTCGGGATCAAAGCCCTCGCTTCGAGATCGGAGACCTGCTCAAAATTGGAATGCCCGATGCTGCGATCGGAATACAACGATCCCTTATCATTCAGCATCAGCATCTCCTCGTAATGATCCGTGTAAATCTTAGGCAGGCTCCCCTCCATTTTGATCACGCAATGGTCTTTGCGGCTCAGGAAAACCGCGTTCTCATCCTTATATTTCTCCTTTACAGCAGTGATATCCGCTTCCACCTGCGCAAAAGCGAAACAGGGCAAAAACGAAAATGCCAGCAGCAAGCAGCCGGCAGCCGGCAATAAGCTATGGCTTTTTGATCTCATAAAGCGCTCCATAAACATAGGTCCTTATCTCAATTAGCTTGCCGTTTTTATCGTAGTATTTCCATTGGCCATTGGCATCGCCCAAAACAAAACTGCCTTCCCTTTCCACCTTACCGTTATCGTAATAATAACGTGCCGGGCCGTCAAGCTCATCAAGGTAATAATTCTCCTCGATCTTAGTGACGCCATTCGAATACAAATATTTTGTGGGGCCTTCACGAAGATCGTCCTTGTACAATTCATCTTTATAAACCGTTCCGTTCGAATAATATTCAATGCGGTGCCCCTGGGTCATGCCCGACCGGTATTCCTGCTCAATGGATTTGTTCCCGTTCTGGAAATAACAAACGATCTTGCCGGTTTCGTTCACGAACTTTACCGGCTCCACCAACTTCCCGGTCTTATCGAGGTACGTGTACGAGGTGATGATGTTGTCCTCGAAGTTCCTTTTGCCGATCAATTGCCCGTCAGGCGAATAATACGAGAAGGTGCCGATGGCCTGGTCATCTTCGAACTGGGCTTCCCGCTCCGGTTGTTTGGTATCGTGCCAGGTTTTACGCACCCCATCCAGCACACCGTAGAAATAATTATTATCCGTTGAAATATTACCGCTTTCGTAAAACCATTTGCATTCCCCGTTGAATTGGTCCTCCGAGTAATTGAGGTCACTGAATAATTTTCCGCCCACGTAACGGTTCTTCCAGTTGCCTTCGCGCTTATCGTTGCGGTACATCCCTTCTTCCGACAAGGTGCCATCGGGATCGTACCACTGCGCCTTGCCGTCAAGTTTACTGTTCTTGTAATAAAGTGCAACGCGCACTTTACCGTTGGGATAATGGATCACATACGGCCCGGTCCCTTTATCGAGATCGATCTTATCGGTGACGTTCCCGAGCGAATCATAAAAGATGGCTTTGTTCACATATCCATACTGGTACCATTCTTCTTTTTCTTTCCATCCGCCCGGGGTGAAATATTCCTGCCAGCCGTAAGGCGAATCGTTAATAAAATAATTGTGCGTTGAAACGGTCCCGTTGCTTTCATAAAAATACCAATCACCCTGTTGCTGGCCATCCACGTACCATCCTTCGCTTTTCAATTTCCCATTCTTAAAGTAAGAGCGATAATAACCTGAAGGCTGGCCGTTCTGGTATTCCGCATCGCTGCTCACCTGCCCGTTATCGTAATATTCGGTGAATGCCCCGTTCACCTTCCCGTCTTTAAAAATTTCTTTGGATTTAATGTTCCCGTAAATGTCGTAATAGGTCCAGGAGCCTTCCTGCTTCCCGTTCAGGTATTCGCCCTCTGCACGCCTGTTCCCGTTCTGGTATTTTGCGGAGTACGCCACTTTACGCCCGGGCTTATTTCCGTCAACGATCACCGCTCCCGATTTATCGTAGCATTTGTAGGATTGTATCGCATCATCTTTGTATTCGAGTGTAGTGATGAGCGTACCGTCACGCGCAAATTCTTTGGTGGTACCGTTCAGTTTTCCATCGGAGTAAGAACTTTCGCCCTGCTCTTTCCCGTTACGGAACCACATGGTGTAAATACCGTTAAGCTGCCCTTTGTCGTTAAAACTCCTCTGGAAACGTGCTTTACCATCCTTGTACCAGCCCTTCCACTCGCCCACCTGGTTATCCGCTTTAAAAAATCCTTCTTCCTCTTTTTGACCGTTGGAATAATAATATTTGGCCGGGCCTTCCCTTTTTCCATTGATGAAATCCAATTGAATATCCACCTGCCCGTTCTCATGCCATTGCATAAAAGCCCCATCCAACTGGTCATCTTTGTAATCGGTCTCATACATTTTGCTGCCGGTTGGATAATAATAAGTGGCGTGGCCGTTCTTTTTGCCATCCTTGTATATCATCACCTGTTTGAGTATCCCCGTGGAATAATACTCCCGTGTTTCACCATTGAGCTTATCATCCACGTAAGTGTACGAGGCTGACCTGGCGCCATTGGTGAAATACGTTTCGGCAATTCCATCCTGGACGCCCATTTTAAAATGAATGATCTGCGATAGCGAGCCATCGGGATGATACCATTTCCATTCCCCGTTCTTCTCTCCATCGGGGGTAAATGAACCCCGGGCACTCAGACCACCTTGCGGAGAATAGAATTCCCAATCACCAATGGTCTTCTGCTTGTCCTTCTCCCCCGCGCTCAAATTTCCAAGCGCCTGCAGGCTGTTATCCGAATAATAAAAATGCTGCACCATTTGCATACGACCGTTCACCATCTCCTCGCGCATCTCCCTGATCTTATTGATCTGCACATTCTCCCAAGTGGCGAACAATTTGATCTTCGATTGATTTTTCTTGAGCCAACCGGTGCTTTGCTTAAGGTTCACGCTGGCCAGGCTCCAATAGGCGAACGTGCTGTACCATTTATCTTTTTGCATCTGCATGAAGAACGGAACGTAGGTCTGCATGCAAAAACCTTTATCCCCGGCATTGAACTTCAGCCGTTCGAGAATGAGCTGCATTTGCTTGGTGATGGGAAAATCGATCTTCACCACCGACTTGTATTTCTTGTTGAGTGCGATCTTGGAGTTGAACAGTGTTTCGATCTCAGAAAAATCATCGTCCTTGAATTTGGAAGGATCAATGAGTTTGGTTTTATCGAATTCATATTCCCCACCGGCCACTTTATCGATCAGCAGCACTACGCTGTTGGCCCGCTCGGTATTGGGTTCGAGCGCAAGAAAAAAATTGAGCGCCAGCATGGCCGGGATTACGCGTCCTTGGTCGAGATAGATCATGCCAAGCCGCAGGTGCGAAGAGGCGTGGTAAGGATTAAGCCGTATCGATTGGCGGAAACAGGGTATGGCGGAATCGCGCTTTTCAGCTTTGAGATACGCAAGGCCGAGATTGAACTGGAGCAGGTATTTGAAGGGAAATCTTTTGATGCCTTCTTTATAAGCGGCAATGGCCTCATCGGAACGATTCATATCATCGAGGGCGCTGCCGAGGCTGTTGTAAATATTGAATTGGAAAGGCGAAGGTTCCTTGAGGGCCTCGTGGCAAATGTCGATAGCCTGCTGGTTCTGCTTATTGGCAATGTAGGTGATGGCCAGCTCGGCCAGCACTTCGAGGTAATTGGTATCGTTGCGCGAAACGGTCTTATATTTAGCGATGGCCTCATCGTATTTACCCTGGTCATACAGCTTTACACCCTCGGTAAGGATATCACGCGAATTGATGAGTTTCACCTTTTCGTCCTGGGCCCGGACCTGGAAAGAGCAAAAAAGAAAGAAAATAAAAATAACTATGCGCATAGGGTGATCTATAGCCCTTTTATTACAGGAAAGATAGGAATAAAACGGGGAAGGTTCCGGAAATGAAATCATAAAAGAGGTTAATTAAAGGAGTAGCTTCCATCGGCCTGCACACTAACCTTCGGCAGTTTCTTATTGGCCTCAAAAAGATCGTATCCCTTTTTGATGTTCTTCCAGAATGAAAGTTTGGCCGGGCTTCCCGCATATTCTTTTTCAAGCATTTTCATCCCTTCATCATTCATCACGCAGGGAAAAATATGCACGGGAATATTGCTTTGGCCTGCCGCACGGGCCTCCAGCGCCAGGATGTAAAGTTCCTTGATCTTATCGTCCGTTAAGGGCATGCAGCCTATAGTAACACAGGAACCGTGAATGAAAATATCACCTCCAAGATTCCCTTTGGTACCGAGGATACGGTCCGATTTATTGGGATAGCTCACCCCCAGAGAGAGGTAAAAATTACTGAAAGGGTTATACCGGTCAATGGTGTAAAAACCTTCAGGCACCTGCCCGTCACCACCAGCGCGTTTGGGCCCCAGGTCACCTGAAAAAGCGCAGATCTCGTAATTATGCAGGAGCAGGAAGGCATTTTGCGCGCTGGATTTGGCCCACACTTCGAGGCGCATCTCCTTTTTGAATACGCGGATGAAGATATTAACAGTGCTTTTGTCAATATATTTCTCTTTCAGCCTCGCAAGCACCAGTGCTTCCTTATCGGCATAAGCCTCCTTCACCCTTTCGTATTTCATCTGGGCGGCCTTGAAAGCCGCGCCAGTATTGACGTCCAGCGCAGTGAGCAAAAAAAACAGGCCCGCAGAAAAAACGGCCGCCATTATCTTTTTGGATCCTTTTATCATACCCGCATAACGCATGTACAGAGGGAAAGTTACAGTTTTGTAAAAATACGTTTTGGACTAATTTTGTCTTTGATAGCTGAGGCATAAATTTACGAAAAAACCATGCGCATCGTTTTAAGGATCATAAAAAACAAATACTTCCTCACCACGATTTTCGTGGCGGTATGGGTGGTGTTCTTCGATAAGAATGATGTGTTCTCGCAGTTCGACCTGCGTAAAAAACTGAAGGACCTGGAAACGGAAAAGCAATATTACATTACCGAGATAGAAAAGAACAAGAATGACCTGCATGAACTGCGCACAAACCCGCAGAACCTCGAAAAATTTGCCAGGGAAAAATACCTGATGAAAAAGGATAACGAGGATATTTTTGTGATCGTGAACCCGGAGAAGGAAAAGGGCAAACCCTGAGGACTTACAAAAAAAGAAAAGCGCTTTCAGGAGCGCTTTTTTTATTTTGAAGAAAGCAGGAATTCCCTCTCCAGGTAAGTATCCCCGGTGACCACGCGAATGAAATATAATCCCGGAGGGAGCGCACTCAATGCGTTGATGTGAATAAGCCCGCCTGCCGATC
>DATDFI010000024.1:0-2471 GCA_036522695.1 Bacteroidia bacterium
CCGCCACTCAATGCTACCGGTGCCCCGTTATTGAAGTCGAGCCCGGCATACTGCCCGAAGTACCAGGTGTTGAATTCGCCCTGGGCATAAAGCCCGCCTGCACTCCATTCCAGGATCATCAGCCCGGCCGCGTAAAGTAATTTCTTTCCCATGATGATTTGAAATTTTATCCGACATGAAAACATCCGTGCGCGCCTTGTGAGCGTACGGTTTTAACTTAATGAAAGGCAAAAGTGGTTTTGGGGTGGATCGCCCGGCAGGGTGGGAGTAGGAGACCGGGTTGGCTGTTGGGTGAAGAGAGAGGGCCATGTGTGAGGGCTGTGCTGTTACCGGTTCAAAGGTAGAGCCGTCTCGTTGAAAGGCGCCATGTTTTTCGCTGATGAAGGGTTTTTAAGTGCCCGGGCGCAGGTTTTATTGCGCGGTAAAATGAAGGAGGAAAATCCTTGTTTGAAAAAGGGAAAACGGTAGCTGAAATTAAGCTTAGCTCTTGGCGCGCTTAAAGCGGATGAAATAATAGGTGCCTTCTCTCGGCATCTTTTTAATGGTGCCGTCAAGCTGGTCGACCAGGATCTTCACCAGTTCGAGCCCAAGTGTGGTATTTTCCCCAGCGAAAGGATCGGCATCAAAACCTTTTCCGTTATCACCGATGATCATCTCGAACATGTCGGCATCAATGGCTTTGAGCTGGATAAAGATCTCGCAATCCTTCACATTGCCAAAAGCATATTTAATGGAGTTGGAGATGATCTCGTTCAAAAGCAGGCCAAGAGGAATGATGGTATTGATGTTCAGCTTTTTCACTTTAAGGTCGGTCACCAGTTTTATCTCCTTGCTTACCGAGTATGTTTCAACCAGGCTTTTGAGGAGCTCATCGAGGTAATCGCCCAATTCGATACTGCTGAGGTCCTGCCCGCGATAAAGGCGTTCGTGTATGAGCGCGATGGATTTTATTTTATTCTTACTCTCTTCAAAAACGGCCAGCGCATCGGGGTCCTTGATGTTTGCCGACTGTATGTTGATGAGGCTGTTCACGATCTGGAGATTATTCTTTACGCGATGGTGGATCTCTTTCAACAACACTTCGCGTTCTTCCTTTTGCTTTTGCAGCTCGCTGGTGCGCTCTTTAACGAGGCGTTCCAGCACCATGTTCCTGCGCTTGATCTGTAGTTTGCGCAGGCGATTGTAATAATAAATGCCTACACCGAGCAGTACAGCGCATAAAATGATGAACCCCGTAGTTCGCCAAAAAGGAGCGAGGATCCGAAATTTGAATTCAGCCGGCTGTTCATTCCACTTCCCGTCACTGTTGCAGGCGATCACTTTGAAAATGTATTCCCCGGCCGGGAGATTGGAATATGTTACGCTGGATTGCTTGCCCGGCTTGCTCCAGCCGTCATCAAACCCCTCGAGCATGAAACGGTATTTTACGCCTTCGGGTATACTTTTACTGATGCCGATGAAATCGAAAGAAAGGTGATTTTGCCCATAAGAGAAATCGTGGTCAACAGGCAATTTGAACCAAGGACTCAATGAATCTCCAAGTCTTTCCCAATCCAGGTTTTCGAAAGCCACGCGAACATCGGTGATGTGCACTTTCGGCAAATTTATTTCAGGAAGATCTTCGCTGGGATCAAAGCGCACGAGGCCTTTTACAGTTCCGAAATAAATGATCCCGTTCTTATCCTTAAACGTAGCGCGCGAATTACATTCTATTCCTTTGAATCCTTCAGCACGATTGTAATTTTTTATCCCGGTGATCTTATCGTCAGGAGAAACAGAAACCTTATTGATGCCTTTGTTAGTGCCTACCCAAATGTTACCGCTGTTGTCAACATTCATCAGGTAAACGGTATTGGAAGCAAGACCATCCTGCACCGTGTAGGAGGTGAACTTTGTCCCTTCAAGTCGCGCGATGCATTTATCCGTTCCCACCCATACATGCCCGTGCGGGTCCACGACCAACGAGCCTCCGTAAGCATTGCACAATCCATCGCCCACCGCCTTGAATTTTTTTTCTCCTTTCCCATCGGGGTCATAAACAAAAACACCGGCTCCTGTTCCTATATACAGCTGCCCACTCTTGTCTTCCGCAAAAGAATAAACATTGTCTACAAAGCCGTTGCTGCTGTTAAAGAACTCCGGTTTTTCACCGTCCATGCGCAAAAGGCCCAATCCTTTCGAGTGGCCCTGCTCGCTCGTGCCTATCCATAAATTTCCTTTCCTGTCTTTATAGATACTCCGGATGCAAACATTGTCAGTGGTGTCAACAAGTTTGATCTTGCGAAATGTTTTTCCATTGCAGGCAATGAGCCCATGACTGGTGCCTATCCAGGTTTCGCCATCAGGAAAAAAATAAAAGGAAGAAGTGCGCGACTCGGCAATGTCCTTGTTCGAGTTCAGGCTTGTTACCGTTCTTCCATCATATATATAAGCCCCGCTGTTACTGGTCCCTACCCACAAATTACCCTTAT
>DATDFI010000025.1:0-4393 GCA_036522695.1 Bacteroidia bacterium
GTGTGGAACGTGGACTTAAGCGGGTCGTTCTTTTTTCCGTTGTAGTTGGCAGATATGTTATAATACACCTGGTGAAGTTTTTCCTTTTTTGTAAGGGTCAGCGTTTTTTTATCGAACTCAAAACAATAATCGTTTCCGAAGATCACCACACCGGGTTTATTGGGCAACGTAATAAAATAAACTTTCAGGTATTTTTTATAATCTATGGGAAGCATGCTCAGCGAGGTATTGAGGTAACGCTTATATTTCGCGGTATCCGCATCAAACTCCTTAAAGATCGCCAGCCTCGCGCGCATCAGCAGCCTTTCGTCTTCGGTCATCTTGCGGTTCACGTCCGTTAGCACTGCGTTTTTTTTATTCAGTGAACGTCCATAAGAGAAGGAACGCACAACGGTATAGTAATCCACCTCTTCTTTATACAGTTTTTTTACTGAATCGGATTGCTGCCTGAACTTAGGGTCGGTGGTATCGATCTGCGCATAAAAAATGGTGCGTATGGAATCCTTGTCCTTGTATGAAAAAAAGCCTTTGATCGCATCAGCCTTGAATTCATTATCGTAAAAAAGATCGAGTGATGCCGCATTGGCCGATTCGAGTGCATAAAGGGCATTGGCCTCATCCTTTATTTCCTGGATAACTTTAGAAGAAGGTTTCTGTGAGAAACCCTGGAGCGCGAAGATGGCAAAACAAAAAAATGCGATGGTCTTTTTCATGGCATAAATATAGTACGGATAAGGCAGCTTGTTGTTCCCGCAACAAAAATGGTGCAAAAAAATCCCTCTCGCCTGAGAGGGATCGATCCTTAGAACAAAGTTCCCTGCTTGCCTTTACCGCCTTTTTTCTTTCCTTTCGGTTTTTCTTCGGCTTTAGGCTTTTTCTTCACTTCCGGCTCCTCCCCGGCCTTGCCGCCCAGGAGTTGCTCCTTTACCTTTGATTCCAGCTCCCGGGGGGGCTCGTTAGATGGAAGCAGGTTCACCTCCTTTATCTTGTCATCGGTAAGTTTGTTTCCTTTCGCTTTCCATCCTTTCACTTCAATAAAGTCGGCCAGCTTCACTTTTTTATTGCGTTTGGCTTTGTCCTTAAACACGACCTCAACTTCCGGTGCAATATCGGTGGAGACCACTTCCATGCGCGAACCTTCCTCCTCAGAGATCACCAGCACCTTATTGTTGGATGCCGATTCGATCATGAAGCGCTTCACCATGTACCCCTTGTTGCCTGCGTCATAATAGATGCAGGAAACAGGGCGATTGGAATCGAATTTCTCGATGAGGATAATGTCCTCGTCAAAGTGCGTGGAAAGATCGAACCCGGTAACGCGGTAATAACCGGATTGCGTGATATAAAGGATCTTATCCTCAGGTAAAAATTCACCGAGGTAGGTTCCTTTCTCATCCGCGTTAAGCCGGTGTACGTTATCATCGAACCATATTTTTTGGGAACGTACCGCTGCCTTCCCTCTTTCTTTCACCACCACCTTTTTTACCGGGAGTTTGGTCACCACGTTGCCCTGCACATCACGGCCCTTTATCGCCAGGTCTGCAAAGTTGAGATCGAATTGAAGCTTACGCAATCCCGGCAGGGGTTTCAAAAACACGGTCACTGTTTCCGATTCTCCATTAGGATTCACTGAAAAATAAAGGACGGATGAGCCGGCCGATCCTTTGGTAAGATCGTACTCTTTGTCGCGCGTGATGCCGGTGACCTGGAAACGTTTCATCATGGCCACCCCGCGAGGCCCGTCACGATAGATCATGTGGTACACCGCGTTGGTATCGTTCTTTTTAAATACAGCGATGTACAGGATATCCTTTCCGAAAAAAGCTTTGTCCTCTATCTTTTTTACCACCATTTTCCCATCAGCACGGAACGCGATGATGTCATCCAGGTCGGAACAATCGCATACGAATTCATCGTTTCGCATTTTAGAACCGGCAAAGCCTTCCTCCCTGTTCACATACAGCTTGGCATTATTCACCGCCACTTGTTTGGCCACGATCTGTTCGAAAGAACGGATCTCGGTTTTGCGTTCACGGCCCTCCCCGTATTTCTTTTTCAATTCACGGAAATATTCCACCGCGTAATCCACCAGGTTGGACAGGTTCTTTTTCGTTTCCGCAATCTTTTCGTCCAGTTCCTTCATGAAATCATCCGCCTTGGCGCTATCGAAACGCGTGATGCGGATCATCGGGATCTGGCAAAGTTTTTCGAGGTCCTGGTCGTTGATCTCGCGGATCAGCTTTTTCCTGTACGGCTTGAATGCAGTGTACAGGTACTCGTATAATTTCTCGCGGCTGTCGTACTTCTTGAAATCGATGTACATCTCGTCCTTGATGAAGATCTTCTCCAACGAAGCGAAATGCCATTTTTCCTCCAGTTCCTTTTTCTCGATCTCCAGTTCAAGCTTGAGCAGCGAAAGTGTTTTTTGTGTCGACACTTTCAGCATTTCATTCACGCCCACAAAGCGGGGCTTATCGTTCTCGATGATGCAGGCATTGGGCGAAATGGAAACCTCGCAATCCGTGAACGCATAAAGCGCATCTATCGTTTTATCAGGAGAAACATCGGCCGAAAGGTGAACGAGTATCTCCACGTTCTCGGCCGTGTTATCTTCGATCTTACGGATCTTGATCTTGCCTTTGTCATTTGCGGCAAGTATACTCTCGATGAGAGAGGTGGTGGTAGTGCCGAACGGGATCTCGGTGATCACCAGTGTTTTTTTATTGAGCATCCCTATACGGGCCCGCACACGTATCTTCCCGCCACGCAAACCATCATTGTAATTCGAAAAGTCGGCCAGCCCGGCAGTAGGAAAATCGGGAACGATGTCCGTTTTTCTTCCGCGCAAGGAGGCAATGGAGGCATCTATAAGCTCATTGAAATTATGCGGAAGTATCTTGCACGCCAGGCCCACCGCGATGCCTTCAACACCCTGGGCAAGCAGTAAAGGGAATTTAATAGGAAGCGTGAGGGGCTCTTTGTTGCGGCCGTCATAGCTGAGCCCCCAGTTGGTGGTCTTGGGATTGAAAACCACCTCAAGGGCGAATTTGGAAAGTCTTGATTCAATATAACGCGGGGCTGCTGCGCTATCACCGGTAAAAATATTGCCCCAGTTCCCCTGCATATCGATGAGCAGGTCCTTTTGCCCGAGCTGGATGATGGCTTCCCCAATGGAAGCATCACCATGCGGGTGATATTTCATCGTGTTACCGATCACGTTCGCAACCTTGTTATATCTCCCATCCTCCAGTTCCCACATGCTGTGCAATATCCTGCGCTGAACCGGCTTAAGCCCGTCTTCAATGGCGGGCACCGCACGTTCCAGGATAACATACGAAGCATAATCGAGGAACCAATCCTTGTACATGCCCGATAAATGGGTCACGTTATGGGCTTCTTCTCCGGCTAATTCTTCTTGGGTCATACCGCTGATAAAATTTGCGCAAATATCTTATTTGAAATGGAATGCAGAGTGAAAAAATATAAATTTTCATTAACACCGAGTTGTCTTTCACTGGGACGCAGCGGTTTTTCAGATCAGGAACCACTTCTTTTTGAAGGGTATTATGTTTTATAATTGGATTTATGTTAAACCAGGCACTTGTTTTACAGCTTGAAGAAACTGCGGCCTGCCCGCTGGGTTCAACCGGGTTGCCTGGTGCGAAAGCAAAGCGCTTACCGAGGGCGTATTTGGGGATGAGTGCCAAAGGCATCCCTTTCCCGAGCCCAAGGCTTCGCTTTCACGAAGTAAGGCCTTAGGCTCGCGACAAAAAAGACGCGAAAGGAAATCATGTTGGTTCATGGTGAAGCCGCACCACATCAGTTCAATTAATGAAATCTTCCGCGAACCATTATTTAACATAAATAGATCCAATTACAGGACGCATCAGCTACTTCTTTGAGCAATAATCTCCACACAAAATTCAAACAAAACCATTTCCCTTCTCTGAGATCACCAGGGTACATTTTTTGCTCTTAATACTGCGGAAAAAGGCAAGTGCTGAGAGCGAATGCGCGGAAGACCTCCTGTCCATAAGTTTACCCCTTCAAGAAGACCGCAGGTCTTAATAAAGCTCCTGCCTTTATTCTTTATCTTCTCGTTTACTTCATCGCTGCAAGCAGGAACAAAAAAAGATTCCGTCCCGCCCAAAGACACACTCGCCATTTACAAAAAGATAAAAAAATTCGCGTACCGTCACAAGATCACCACATTCATCTATCGCTCCATTTTCATCGATCCTGCACCCCAGCCCTATTCTAACAAGAGTCTCCCTTCCAAAACAAAAACAAAAGACCCCAGCCTTAAATACAGTGGCAAGATCATTCGAAGTATCAGCGTACGGGTTTACGACCCCTTCGGCCATTCGGTGAACGACACCACCATGAAGGTCAT
>DATDFI010000026.1:0-3914 GCA_036522695.1 Bacteroidia bacterium
ATTCCATGCTCGGGAACTATGTCGATTACAAACATCACCGCACGGAGCTTAACATAGGTGATTACAACACTCACCACGTTCGCGAATGAACGGGGGACCATTATGCAACCATCGCCCGGCACACCGCAGCAGTATCATAAAGGATTATTGGAGGCCTGTCCCTTCCCCCTGCTCGTTATCGACAGCGAAGGGAAGATCACGGAACATAATGCGGCCGCTTTATCCCTGACCGGCAGAACAAGTGCAGAGTTGATGTTCACGAGTATATTCGATCATGTTTCGGGCGAGCTCAGCGGCACCGAGATCCACAACAAGATATTTTCCGGCAATAACAGGTTTGAATGCCCGCTCTCGTTGCGGCATAAGAACAATTCCTACACCGACATTTCCTTTACGGGCAGTGTTTTTTTTGACGCGGTTACGAATACGCAAGGCGCGCTTGTTTTACTCAAGGAGGCTGCTGCCGGGGACGACATCAAAAATGAGAATGCTGAATATTACCGCGCACTTGTTCAAACCAACCCGGATCCCGTTTTCGTGGTGAACCGTGAAGGATACATTACCGATGTTAACCCTGCGGCAGAGATGGCTGCAAATGCGGGTAGAGAAAAACTCATCGGTTCGGAATTCAGTATTCTTTTTACGAAAGAAAAAGAGGCGAAAAAAGCCTGCAGGAAGATCTTCAAACAGGGTACGCTTCGTGACCATGAGCTGACCTTCCGTGAAGGCACATTGACCGATGTGTTCCTGGGAGGCTCGGTTTATATGAATGAAAAAGGGGAAGTGGAAGGCATTATGATCACGCTTCACGATATAAGCGCACTGAAAAAGAACGAGCGAAAACTCATTCGCGCAAATAAAAAAGCGGAGAAAGCGCGAAGGATGGCTGAAGATGCAATGAAGGCGAAACAGCAGTTCCTCTCCAACATGAGCCACGAAATCCGCACACCGATGAATTCCATCATTGGGTTCACCAAGGTGATCATGAAAACGGAACTGACGGAAAAGCAGCGGGAATATCTCTCCGCGATAAAACTCTCGGGTGATACGCTTATCGTTCTCATCAACGACATACTGGATCTCGCAAAAGTGGATGCCGGAAAAATGACCTTCGAGCGCATTCCCTTCCGGATAAGAGAATCCGTATCGGCCATGCTCCATCTTTTCGAGACACGCATACAGGAAAAGAATATCCGTCTTTTTAAAGAGTTCGATCCCTCCATCCCGAAAGTGCTCGTAGGAGACCCGGTCCGTCTCCGCCAGGTGGTACTCAACCTTATCAGCAATGCGGTGAAATTCACTTCCCACGGAAGCATCACCATGGGCATGAAACTGAAGAAAGAAGATAGCGACAATGCCACTTTGGAATTTTCGATCACTGATACGGGTATCGGTATTCCTGCGAACAAGATCGACAGTGTTTTCGAAATGTTCGAACAGGCAGGAAACAACACCACCCGGCTCTATGGCGGAACGGGACTCGGCCTCGCTATCGTAAAACAACTGGTAGAGAACCAGGGCGGAAATGTTTGGGTAAAAAGCGAGCCCGGAAAAGGATCCTCTTTCGGGTTCTCCCTCACTTTCGGAAAAACGGATGTGAAGATACAAACAGAAGCGGAAGCGGAAACCACACTCCGCCCGCGGAAAAAAATAAAAGGGATCCACGTGCTGGTAGCCGAAGACAACACGCTCAACCAACTCCTGATGAAAACCATTCTCAGTGATTTCGGATTTACGCTGGATATCGCTCCTGACGGGAAAACAGCGATGGAGAAACTCGAAAAAACAAGATACGATATAGTGCTGATGGACCTGCAGATGCCGGGCGCAAGCGGCTTCGAGGTGACGGAGTTTGTCCGGCAAAAATTGAGATCGGGCGTTCCCATCATCGCGCTTACGGCCGATGTGACCGATGCGGATGTTAAGAAATGCAAGGCGGTAGGAATGAATGATTACGTATCTAAACCTGTGGACGACAAATTGCTCTACAACAAAATGCTGGGCCTGCTGCGAAAGAATATTCCGAAAGAAAAACCCTCGCGCTCCAAAAGAACTCCCCTACTCTTCCGGGAGCGAATAGCCAAATCGGCCTCACGAAAAAGAATACGATAAATACTTAACAAACCAACTCAATGGAAAATAACCAACAGATAGAGGCCGGGAAATATGAAACGGCCATCCGCGAACGCTTGACACTTCTTGACTCATTGCAATTCGTTCCGCGTTTTCTCAAAAAAGACATAACACTTTGGGGAGATCATAAAGAGGTCCTGCTCGGCTGGACGGATGTTGCCGAAAAGATGCTGAATGACCTCCCGAAGATAAATGCGTTCCGTGAACGCGTGATCCAAAAGGAATTCAGGCATGCTGTACTGCTTGGAATGGGCGGAAGCAGTCTTGCTCCGTTGGTGCTCTCGAAGGTTGCCAATACTTCCCAACAGGATATTAAACTCATCGTGCTCGACACCACAGAGCCGGAAATGATAAAAAAGACGGAGCAGGAGATCGACCCGGCCTCTACACTCTTCATCGTTGCGAGTAAATCGGGTTCAACAGCAGAGATCAAGGCCCTCTACGAGTATTTTTATTCGAGGATAACTGCCATCAAAAATGAAAATGCGGGCGAGCATTTTGTTGCAATAACAGATGCCGGCTCCCCGCTGGCTGAACTGGCCGAACAAAAACATTTTCTCGAAATTTTCCTGAATTACGGGGAAATAGGCGGTCGCTATTCCGCGCTCTCTTATTTCGGGATCGTGCCGGCTGCTTTGGCCGGGGTGAATGTGGAGGAGATCCTGCAACGCGCCAATGAGTTTGCAAGGTCGCTCGAACCCGGAACAAATCCGGCCGGGCACCCGGCAATAGTTCTCGGAACAACTTTAGGTGAACTGGCCCTCAATGGAAAAAACAAGTTAATGTACCTGCTTCCGGCAGGCCTCACCGAATTCGGCACCTGGCTGGAACAATTGCTTGCCGAAAGTACCGGCAAAGAGGAAAAAGGAATATTACCGATGAATGGTTATCCCGTAAGCAAGGCCACAACCCTTGGAAAAGATAAGATCATTTTCAAAATGCTGCTCGAACAGGAGATCGCCTCGTTTGAAACCACCAAAGATGAGTTAGCGGAAAAACACCCGGTGATCAGCATAACGCTGAATGATCTCCACGATATAGGAAAGGAATTTTTGAGATGGGAGATCGCCACTGCTGTGGCCGGGAATGTGATCGGGATAAATCCTTTCGACCAGCCCAACGTGGAAGAGAGTAAGAAGCACACGAAGGACCTGTTGAAGAAAGTGGAAGAAGAAGGGACCTTGCAGCAACCCGAGCCTTCTGTAATGGAAGAATCGATAACCTGGTTCGCTGATAAAAAATACGATTCAACACATAACCTGGTAGAAACATTTTTCGCTCATCCCAAAGCAGGTGAATACATTGTATTGCTCGGCTATCTCCCCGAGAACCACGAAGTGCAAACCATCCTGACCGATGCGCAGCAATTTTTGCAAAAGCGCTTACGCGTGCCCGTGACCATCCAGTACGGTCCCCGTTACCTGCATTCCACCGGACAATTTTACAAAGGGGGGCCGCTGCAGGGCTTGTTCGTGCAGCTGGTTTGCAGCTCGGCTGTTGACATCCAGGTTCCCGGTCGCAATTATACCTTCGGCATGCTCAAGCGTGCGCAGGCATTCGGTGACAGGCAGGCGCTGATCGATCACGGTAAAAAAGTGTTACTGGTCGACACCGGTAAGGATATTGCCAAAGGACTAAAGACCTTCCGGGAAATGCTGGCACACGTTGCACCGGTTGAAAGGCGGCACCGCAAGCCCATCTACTCCACCGACAAAAACGTAAAAACCCGCAGATCCGATCTGGCGTGAGCGACATCAACAAATGCCTTGCAGTTTTCGACC
>DATDFI010000027.1:0-4138 GCA_036522695.1 Bacteroidia bacterium
ACAGCCGGTATCTTCAACCGTCCCTTCGGTTGGGAAGTCCCCACTTCTTCCTCGCTGCTCGAATCGCCCGAGCGTTCACGCGTGATCCAAACCCTTTTCCCCGGTGAGCGCGATTGCGGTGCCATGATCACTTTTCAGCGCCCTTCCACCTCCCCGCTCAACCCGCTCAAGATCGAGGCCGGCTGGTTCAACGGTACAGGAAATAATGTGAACGATTTCGATTTCCAGAAAGATTTTATCGGGAACATCCATTGGGCGAAAGCATCCAAGAATGAAAAAGTGAAATATAGTTTTGGTGTGGATTATTACAACGGGGGATGGGTGAACCAGACCAAGTACGTATGGTCGGTGATCGATACCGCTTTTAAAGTAGACTCGGCCGCCTCCAACAAAGGTGTTATCTCCAGGAGAACATATATCGGTGCCGATTTCCAATTGAGCCTTGCCTGGCCGCTCGGGGTTACCACCATTCGCGGTGAGTATATCCAGGGCCAACAGCCCGGAACTTCATCCTCATCCACTTCACCGTCCACCGCGCCTACTACCGATACCTATGTGCGCCAGTTCACCGGGGCATACTTTTATTTCCTCCAGAATATCTTACAAACCAAGCACCAGATCATCGTAAAGTACGATTGGTACGACCCGAATACGAATGTGGAGGGCAATGCCATTAAAAGCAGTAATAAATTCAGCTCCACCGACATCAAATACACCACCATCGGGCTTGGCTGGATCTACCACTGGGATGCCAATGTTAAGATAGTGGCCTATTGGGACATGGTGACCAACGAGACGAGCGCAAAGCTGAACGGCTTTCATAAGGATGTTAAGGACAACGTGTTCACGCTTCGCGTTCAATACAAGTTCTAAAAACTTAATCCAGCGTTAATATTCAATTAACATCATAAAATGATTTTTATAAAAAAATTGAAATGAACATGAAACGTATTACGATCATATTGGCGACCATGGTTTTGGCTGTGGCATTCAGGCAGGGTTCTTCTGCATTCAAGATCAAAGGAAGTGACACCATTCTTCCTCTTTCGCAAAAAGAAGCGGAAATATTCATGAAGAACAACAAGGGCGTTAGCATCAGCGTGGTAGGCGGTGGCAGTGGTGTGGGTATTGCAGCACTCATTGACGGAACTACCGATATCGCCATGGCATCACGCAAAATGAAGATGGATGAAAAGCTGAAAATGCAGGACGCGGGGAAAGCATTCAAAGAAGTGGTGATCGCGATGGATGCACTTTCGGTGATCGTGAACAACGATAACAAAGTGAGCCAGCTCACGCGTGAGCAACTCGAAGGGATCTTCACAGGGAAAATAAAGAACTGGAAAGAAGTGGGCGGTGATGATATGCCTATTGTTACCTATTCGCGCGAAAGCAGCTCGGGCACGTATGAATTCTTTAAGGAACATGTGATGAGCAATAAGAACTATAGCTCCAGCGCACTGCTCATGCCGGCCACCGGTGCCATTGTTCAATCGGTAAGTCAAACTAAAGGCGCCATAGGTTATATCGGGCTTGCGTATATGGATGATAAAGTTAAAGCGCTCAAAGTTTCTTATGACAAAGGAAAAACATACGTTGCGCCTTCGCTGGAAACCGCGATGAATAAGACCTATCCCATCGTAAGGCCACTGCAGTATTATTACCTCACCAAGATCGAGAAGACCGTAAAACCGTTCATCGATTTCATCCTCTCGGCTGACGGGCAAAAGCTGGTGAAGGAAGTGGGGTATGTTCCTTTAAAGTGATCGATTTCATAGGGTCGGTTTACTTGGCGAAGATCCTCCCGGCCTGGGAGGATACTTTGCGTAAAGCCGGTCCATGTTAAATTTTCATCAATTAAATGCAAAGAAGTTTTTTCAAACGACTCATCGAGAAATTCATTGAAGGATTACTCCTGCTCAGCGGTACGGTGACGAGCCTTGCCGTGGTGCTCATCGTGATCTTCCTTTTCCGCGAGGGCTCGGGCCTGTTTGAACGCACTCCTTTGGAGCAGGGATATGAATTGGTGCTGAGCCGCAAAAACCCTGTTCAAAAACTTTCGGCAGAGCAGGTGAAGGCGATCTTCGACCAGGAAGTGCTCACCTGGGATAAGCTGGGCGGCAGGCGCGACAGCATCATTCTTTTTACGATCAATGATCTCGGTAAATATTTTACCGATGAACAGATCGGGGACCAGATGCAATTCATACCGCAGTGTATAGGCCGCCTGCTCGACAGCCTGCCCGGGGTGATCGCATTCATTCCCGAAAATTATGTGTACAGTAATCGCGAAAAAGTGCTTGAAAGAGAGGAAGGCGACCTCAGGATAATAGTGAACAAAAAAAATCCTGTTGCAAAACTTTCCGACATGCAATTGCAGCAGATCAAGGACCGTAAGGTGAGCAGTTGGAGTGTGATGGGTGATAAGGGCGATAGTCTTGGTTTTGATGATTCACTTGTGGTATTTACAGAAAAAGATCTGCTTGCAAAGTTCTCGTCAAAGCAATTGAGCGATAGCCTTACGCAAGTGCGTTTAGCGATCAATCATTTGATGGACAGTGTGCGTGGAGCCATCGCGTTCATCCCTTCCAAATATATTTTATCTCCTAAATTCCTGGTCAGTGGTTTCAAAGGAAGAGTGTTGAATATGGACCACATCAGTGCAGGAAGTTTTTTGGGCGGTAAGCTGTGGTTCCCCACCGCGCAGCCGGCCGCACAGGTAGGTGCACTCCCGCTCATACTCGGAACATTGTGGGTGAGTTTGGGAGCTATTTTACTTGCACTCCCATTAGGCCTCGCTGCCGCTATTTATATGGCCGAGATCGCCAAACCCCGTGTGCGAAATATTCTTAAACCCGTGATAGAATTGCTCGCAGGGATCCCTTCCGTGGTGTACGGTTTCTTCGGGCTTGTGGTGATCGCGCCTTTTATCCAGCATGTTTTTAATTTACCCGTGGGCGAAACAGCATTGGCCGGCAGTATCATTCTCGCCATCATGGCGCTGCCCACCATCATCACCATTTCAGAAGATGCCATGCGTACCACCCCGCGGGTGATGAAAGAAGCGAGTCTTGCATTGGGTGCCACACACTGGCAAACGATCGTCAAGGTCATTATCCCGTATTCCATTTCAGGTATCACGGCAGGCGCAATTCTCGGGATAGGCCGCGCGATAGGTGAAACCATGGCCGTATTGATGGTGACCGGGAATGCCGCAGTGATCCCGCACAGTTTTTTCGAGCCGGTGCGCACTATTCCTGCAACTATCGCTGCCGAACTTGGAGAAACAACACATGGCGGGTTGCACTACACCGCACTTTTCGCGCTCGGCTGCATCTTGTTCATCATTACGCTTGTCATTAATCTCACTGTTGAATTCATTTCATCCAAAAGAAAATTACAAAAACGAGTATGAGTCCTGAGTTGCAACTGAAAATATCTGCGCGTAAAAAGAGGAAGCAGAAGATCGCTTTCGGAATATTTGCCGGGCTGAGTTATGGCGTGGTGGCCATACTGGTTTACATACTCTGGTACATTTTTAAGAATGGCATCAGTGTTATCAGCTGGGGATTCCTCACGCAAAATCCTGAAGAAGGAATGACAAGTGGAGGAATTTTTCCGGCCATCGTGGGAACGCTTATTCTTGTGACCGGGAGCATGATCTTCGCGTTTCCCATCGGTGTGCTTTCAGGGATCTATATAAATGAGTACGCGCCCAATGGCGTCATTAAGCGCATCATCACCATAATGACGAATAACCTCGCGGGCATTCCTTCCATCGTGTTCGGGCTTTTTGGGATGTCACTCTTCGTGAAAACACTGAATTTTGGTGACTCAATTCTCGCAGGTTCGCTTACACTTGGCCTGCTGGCCTTGCCGGTGGTTATCCGTACCACCGAGGAAGCATTGAAAGCAGTTGACGATAGTTTCCGTCACGGTTCACTGGCATTGGGTGCCAGCAAATGGCAAACTACGAGCAGGGTCGTTCTCCCGATCGCATTCCCGAACATCATCACGGGCTTGATCCTTTCGGTAGGACGAGTATCTGGCGAAACAGCACCGATCTTATTTACGGTGGCCGCTTATTTTTTGCCGCGGCTGCCACACAGCGTTTTCGACCAGGTGATGGCGCTGCCCT
>DATDFI010000028.1:0-6421 GCA_036522695.1 Bacteroidia bacterium
AGGTCGTTATCACTTTTATTGTCGATGAGCACCAGGTACTCTGCCGGTCTCGTTTGCGCGGTCATCACCAGTTCCAGCATTCCTCCATTGCGTGCAGTGGCCAAAGCGGTGCGCTGCATGTCGGGTTTATCGCCACTCACCACGATACGTTTACGCATGAGCGAAGCAAGCTTGAAAAATTCGGGAGAGAACGTTATTCCAGGGAGATCACCCGTATCCAGCTTCCAGGAATATTGCGGCTTTTTCCCTTTTCGCTTCGAGAGTACAAATTGCCTGTTGCGGTATAAATAAAGTTCGTACATGAAATAACAAACAGCAAGCACCAACCCGATCCCGAGCATCACCTGCGTGCCGTATTGACTTACCCTGAAGAGGAGAATATTCTTCACTTGAAAGTGCTCCACCGATGGGACATACATGGAAGCAAAACTTATTTTTTCCTTATCAGGATCCACATAGGGTTTGATGGGGAGTTTTTTACCGGCAGGAGGGTAAACAGCGCTATCGCGCGGCTCGTAAGTGGTTTCAGGGAGTATCACGGAAGTATTGGTGTGAAATTCCTCTTCCAAAGGATGGTACCTGAAATAGTAGACCATCATCCGCAACAGCGCAGAGCAAAGCACGACCGCGATCCAGAGATAATTGTACACACGCGGCCTGCGGGCGGTTGTATTATCGCTCCCGTTATTTTGCGCCTCTTCCTGCTTTTCTTCCTGTGTTTCTTCTTTTTCGGTAAAGGGCAAATATTCCGCAAAATGTTTGTCGAAGAGCTTGTAAAATAGTTCCTGCTGCTGCGGTGTCTTTGCGAAAATGGGGCAAAGCTGTGTTTTAAAACGGTAAATGTTTTTTCCAAGGTCCCCCGCAGCTGTTTTTTCCAGCAGCTTATTAAGCGTTAAATACGTTTCTATCGTTATGCTGAAATCATAACGCTGCAGGTCCTCGATAAGAGGGGAGAGTGGTATGTAAGGCGACTGTTGCGCCATCAGCTTTTTATACCGAGATTATTTTTAAGGAGGTCCAGGTCGCTTTCATTTTTGGCGAGCACATGGTAGCTGGTGAAGAGCAGCATGCGGTCGTCAGCGCTGGTGTAGGCATAATTTTTTATGCGCTCGGCAGGGAGCCCGAGTTTGATGAGCAGGGTGATCCAGTAGAGCAATTCGGCCGTGCCGGGCTTTTTACGCTGGAGCAGATTCCGCACTTCAAGAAAATGAGGGACCAGGATATCACGAATGGATTCAGGAGAATAGGCGTTGTTACCGAGTTTACCGGTGATGATGTGCATCAGCTGCGCTTCATCCGGGAACGGGATATGAAAATATACGCAGCGCCTTAAAAATGCATCGGGGAGATTTTTTTCGGAATTGCTGGTGAGGATGATGATGGGCTGCTTGCCGGGTTTGGTCTCGTACGTTTTGTTTATTTCAGGAACATAAAAGGAAAGATCTTCCATCACATTCAGAATATCATTGGGAAGATCGCGGGGGGCCTTATCGATCTCATCGATGAGCACCACCTTGCGTTCATTGGATTGAATGGCGAGCCCGAGCGCCTGGTAGGTGATGAAACGCGTTTCCACCTGGTCGGGGCCTAAAACATCCCCGCGGTTGTTTTGCGAATACTGGAAATGTGCGATGGCGTTGTATTTATAGAAAAGATCGGTAGCCGTTGAAGTGGTGCGGGTATTAAACACCAATGGCTTCCCCAGTCCAAAGGTATACGCGATACTGTGCGCGAGCTGGGTCTTCCCGGTGCCGGGTTCACCGGTAAGCAAAAGCGGTTTGCCCAGGTTGATGGCCACATTCACTGCATTGCGTAATGCATCGGAAGGAATATACAGCTGTGCATCGTTCAAGCG
Organism: Bacteroidia bacterium; assembly: GCA_036522695.1. Taxonomy (GTDB): domain Bacteria; phylum Bacteroidota; class Bacteroidia; order JADZBD01; family JADZBD01; genus DATDFI01. The sequence goes on from DATDFI010000028.1 coordinate 1,856, forward strand.
TTCATTATCGAGAAAATCGGGCAGTTGTTTGGATACACCGCTTTGATACAGGTCGAAATTATTTTCCATCCGGTTTTATTTTTAATTTTTTATATACAGTATCTTTTTGGAGTTCGAGCACATCCCCGGGTTTCATATCCCCGATCTGGATATCTTCGATCCCGATGCGAATAAGACGGAGAGTGGGAAAGCCGGCCGCAGCTGTCATTTTACGTACCTGCCTGTTTTTCCCTTCGGTAAGGACCAGTTTTATCCAGCTTGTGGGAATACTTTTCCGGTAACGGATGGGCGGGTTGCGCTCAGGCAGATTTTCAGGCGCGCCTGCCTGCTCCGCTTTCACCGCTTTCGCAAGGTGGTCCTTATCGTTTACGCGTATGTGAACGCCACGAACTAATCGTTCAAGGGCCTCATCCGTAATGGCCCCGTCAAGCTGTGCGAGGTAAGCGCGCTGGTGCGCGTGTTTGGGATCGAGTAAAAGATGATTCAGCTTTTTATCATTGGTAAGAAGTAAAAGTCCTTCGCTGTCGGTATCCAATCTTCCAACGGGATAAACATCCTTCGGGAATTTATAAAGATCTCCCAGCCCCGCATGCCCGTCCTCGGGTGTGAATTGGGAAAGCATGCCATAGGGTTTGCTGATGATGAAATATTGAAAGGACATATCAACAAAAATAATTTTTTGCCCGCACAAAGTGAAGCCGGGGTGAAGATAATTGGTTAAGAAAAGTTAATGTGTGAGAAGTACCATGTATCAGGTACAGCGTACCGGGAAAAAACATCCACTGCCGCTGCAACTGCCACTTATTCTCCCGCGATGCAGGAAGCTGAAGATAGCAGTGGGATGGGCCGTGAGGAACATGAGGCTGTAAACTGCAAACCCGAAACTACCTTCCCGCATTCCTCAATCCCTTCACAATGATGTTGAGGTCATTCCAGGCCCGGTAATCCTTCGCATAAAGGATATTGAGGCGTTCGGCCGTTTCGGAGGTAACGGTTTTGTTTTTGAGAATATCGGTAGGGAAGAGGACCCCGATCTTTATCGCGGGTAATTTTTGATTTTTGATGCGTGATTCCTGCCCTTCATTATATCCCACCCAGGTGCGGAAACCGAAGATCACGCGGAAAATATTTTTCACAAAACGGCCGGGATTTTTGACCAGGAATACCGTAAAGGGCAGCGAGATCAGCAGCCCGAAGCTCGCAGCAAGGTCCACCAGCCTTTTGTTCCGTTTATTGGCCGGCTTGCTGATGGAGTTGATGTCGATAGTATACAGGTCCCCGGATGTGTCAATCGAATTACTCCCGATCACCGATAAACTTTCAGGCGGTGCGATCTTGTAATCCACGCTGCGCTCGCCCGGCAACAGCATGTTGTCGATGATGAGCTGGGCAGGAATGTCCTTCGCGCAAAAAATAACTTCATCGATGCGATAGATAGAAATGATATCGGGAAGTTGGGAAAGCGTGCCCAGGTGATTTTCCTTTCCTCGTTCCTTTGATTCATTCACACTTACAAAACCTGCAAAGGAAATTTTAAGCGAGGTTTGTTTGAGAAGGGCATTCACGCGCTCGCACTCTTCTTCGCTTCCTGCAATGGCAATGCGTTTGTTGGCTGCCGAATCCAATCGGTATCCACGCACATTAAGCACATGTAAAAGCATCCGCAACGTGATCATGGCAACGGCCGACCATGCCGCACCCAGTAAAATAAGTAAACGTGAAAAGCGCAGGGTCTCCGGCAAAAGCGCGTAGATCACCAGGATACCTGCAGTGCCCACTGCGATCCCCCGGATGATCTTGGGAAGCCTGGTGGGCCTATCGTAACCTCCGCTCAGGAAAGTGGTGAACAACCATAAAAAAATGTAGGAAGGTACCACGTAAAGAATGAAGAAAAGAGGATAAGAACCATTTCCTTCGAAGTGGATTTGCTCGTAATAGTTTTTGATCACGAAGAGTCCCGCAAAAATGAGCGCGGCATCCGTAAGCGGGAGTACCATCGCTTTGAAGAAGCGGGCCAGGATCGCAGCGCCCGCGCGCAGGTAAATGGCAAGGTTGATCAGGAATGAGAATGTTTTGGCATTGCTCTGCGAAAAATGCTTGCGTGCAAAAATGGTCATCGCGTTGTAGAACACGAACACGTAATTCACACTCGACTTTTTGGTGCTCTCACCCTTGTAATGGATGATGCGTGTGCCGGGATAGTAATAGTTCCTGTAGCCGCCTTTTGTAATGCGGTACGACATGTCGATGTCCTCACCGTACATAAAGAAATCCTCGTCCAGCAAACCGACTTTGTCAAGCGCAGATTTCCGCAGCAGCATAAACGCTCCAGAGAGCACATCCACTTCGTGGGTTTGGTCCTTGTCGAGATAACCAAGGTGGTATTTGCCGAAGCGCCTGGAGCGGGGGAATAATCTTGAAAGTCCGAATATCTTATAGAATGCAACCGATGGAGTAGGGAGCCCGCGCTTTGATTCAGGTAAAAAACTCCCCTTTCCATCCAGCATTTTCACGCCAAGCCCTCCCGCATCCGGGTGCTCGTGCATGAAGCGGATCACTTTCGTGAACGTATCTTCTTCTACAACAGTATCGGGATTCAGCAGCAAGGCATATTCTCCTTTTGCTGCGCGCAGCGCCTGGTTATTGGCCCTGGAAAACCCCAGGTTTTTTTTGTTCGCTATGACCTTTGCCTCCGGGAACTTTTCTTTCACCATTTCCAGCGAGCCGTCAACCGAATTGTTATCCACAACAAAAATTTCACCTTCAATTCCCGCCATCGCCTTACGCACCGAATGCAGGCACTGTTCGAGGAAGTACTTCACATTATAGTTGACAATGATGACGGAGAGTTTCATTTGAGCGTGATGGAATTCTCGTATGGAACGCGATTGGCGATCGATCTTCCCAGCGTGATCTCATCGGCATATTCCAGTTCATCGCCAATGGAAATGCCGCGTGCAATGGTGGAAATAGCGATCCCCGAATCCTTCAGCCGCTTGTAAATGTAAAAGTTAGTGGTATCGCCTTCCATGGTAGTGCTTAACGCCATTACCACCTCTTTTATTTCGCCTTTGTTCACTTTATCCACCAGCGTTTCGATGTTCAGGTCAGAAGGGCCGATCCCATCCATGGGAGAAATGATCCCGCCCAGCACGTGGTAAATGCCTTTGTATTGCTGCGTATTCTCAATGGCCATCACATCACGTATGTCTTCCACCACGCAAACCAGGGCATGATCGCGGCTGGGCGCTGCGCAAATGTCGCAGGTCTCCTTGTCGGAAATATTGTGGCAGGAATTGCAGTAGCGAAGGTCGTTGCGCAGGCGGATGAAGGCGCTGCCGAACTTTTCCACTTCTTTCGCATCTTTCTTTAACAGGTGCAGTACAAAGCGCAAGGCCGTTTTTTTACCCACACCGGGGAGGCCTGCAAACTCGTTCACCGCCTCTTCTATCAATCTCGAAGAAAAATTCATAGGTGTAAAAATACGAAAAGAGAAGGTATGGAGAAACAGGTATTGACGTTTGCAGTGAGACAAATTGGAAGAGCGCGGCCAGGCTGTGCGATGATCTCCCCCGGTTTAGAGGAAGAAGAAGTAGAGGGGATGCTGATGATCGGGGATCTGTTACCTGTTCCTCAGATCAAAAAACTGAGAATGGCCAGGCGGTAGGAATCCAATCCAAAACCCGAAATGCTTCCTTTGCATTTGGAAGCAATAAGAGATTCATGCCTGAACTTTTCACGGGCGAAAATATTGGAGATGTGCACTTCGATCACCGGAGCTTTAACAGCCGCAATGCAATCGGCCAGGGCTACAGAAGTATGCGTATACCCACCCGCATTCAAAATGATCCCATCGTATTCAAATCCCACTTCCTGTATTTTATTGATAAGCTCGCCCTCCACATTACTCTGGTAATATTCCAGTTTCACCTTTTTCTTTCCCGCCTTCGAAAACTCCTTTTTAAGTGAGCGGAAAAAATCATCGAAATTCTTTTTCCCGTAAATATTTTTCTCCCTTTTACCGAGCAGGTTAAGGTTGGGACCATTGATAATGATAAGTTTCATAAGGAATAAAGTTAGTTATATTTACAACACAACACCGGCAACGTGAAACGCGCGGCACTTACACTCCTTGTTATTTTATTTGCGAATGGGGCTTTTGCCCAGGAACGAAAGGCCGATTCGCTTTTGAAGCTCATTTCCCATGCCGATGACAAACAAAAGGCTTCCCTTTACAATGACCTTGCGGCCTTTTATCGCCAGAGCGAACCCTCGAAGAACATTGAATATTCACTGAAAGCGCTGGAATTCGCCCAGCGTGTGAAGGACAGGTCACAGGAAGGACTTGCCTATTCGAACCTTGGTTTTGCATGGTACATTAAAGGAGATTATGATAAGTCAACAGATTATACCGGGAAAGCGATAGAGATAGGAAAAGAAATTACTGACAAAAAGTTACTCGGGGCCTGCTATAATACGCTTGCCTTGCTCAATCAAAACCAGGGCAACATGAACAAGTCGCTGGATAATTTTTTGCTGGCCCTGCAAAACCGCGAAGCTGCCGGT
>DATDFI010000029.1:0-2356 GCA_036522695.1 Bacteroidia bacterium
ATTTCAGTCAGTTCATCGCATTCATGATATACCCATGCATCATTTTACTCCTTTGGCTGTCGGGATTTGCACAGTCACCGCATCTGACCGTGGTTGTTTCGATCGCATGCGGGCGCAGAAACTTCTGTCTTGAGCGCTTTAATGGTATACAATCTGATCCATATTAATGAGAGGAGACCGAATGTTTTGCAATGTGATGAATTGGAAGTACGCTCGCCAGTGCGACAATCCGCCAGTATAGGGGGAAAAGCAGTAGAGGGGAAATACTAAGGATTTTGAGGATTGATTTAACATGACTCCTCTTATATGACACCCGACAGCGCAGTAGCGCTAAATGATTCGTTCTAAGATCTCATTCAGCTCGCTTAACATCATTGCCGTTGCGCCCCACACTGTTTCACCATGCAGATCGAAGTAAGGCGCTTCCAATTTGATGCCGGTGCCGCTTTGCATCACCACTTTGGTTTTGATGATGGATACATCCAACAATTCCTGCACATCCACTTCAAGGATCTTTTCAACCTCGCGTTGGTTTAGCTTGAATTGAGGACGAGTGTTGCAGTACGCCACAAAGGGGTGCACCAGGAAATTACTTGGTGGAATATATAATTCGGTAAGGCGGCCGATGATCTTTACCTGCAATGGATCGAATCCCACTTCTTCATGCGCTTCCCGGATAGCGGTGCGTTCAAGCGTGATATCTTCCTCTTCAAATTTTCCACCGGGAAAACTTACCTGTCCGCCATGCGCGCCCTTGTACGATGGACGCAGCATCAGCAATAATTTTACCTGTTCCTTAAAAGGATAAAAGAGAATAAGCACCCCGCTCACTTTGGGCGCATAACCGGGTAGCTTTGAATGATCGATCCCCGCGCGGCCCGGGGGCGCCATGCGGTACTGGGCTCCCGTACCGGGTAAATTTTTCCCCAGTTCGGTCTTCAGCGCTGATATGAATTTATCGAACACGGGTGCAATTTAGTCAATGTAATTAAGGCGCAGGGCTAAATGCCCGTAACCAATAAAATGCAGGAGCGTAAAACCAGTACGTTCCTTGAGACGAGTTCTCTGCATTATTTGGTACAAATTTTTATTTGTCGAAGCCAGGAAGGAGGCATGTATGGTAACCCCTGCCATCAAGGCGAAGACAATACTGATCATTGCATCGGTGTTGTTCATAGGATTGATCGTTAAGGCCAGGTTTTTTGCGTCAGGCAGGGAGAATACTATATATCCCTTTACGGCTCTCGATTCATTACAGCATCCCGTTTACATCGACCTCGATGCCATTCGCAAACGGGGAAAGCTGGTTGCACTTACCGATTACAGTTCCACGAGTTATTTCATTTACAAGGGCGAGCCCATGGGATTTGAATTTGAAATGCTCAGTGCATTCGCGCACTCCATAGGTGTTCCACTGCAGGTAAAAGTGGCGAGCGACATGGACCGTATTTTTTTTCAACTCAACAATGGTGATGCGGATATCATTGCGGCCAATCTTACGGTGACGCAGGACCGCTCGCGCATTGTTTCGTTCACGGAACCGTTGATGAACACAAGGCAGGTGCTGGTGCAGCGCAGGCCCGAGAACTGGAAACGCATGACGAGCGCGCAGATCGATGGGATGATGATCAGGAACCCTTCGGAGCTGGCGGGGAAGGTGGTGCATGTGCGCAAGTGGTCGTCATTTTACGAGCGACTGAAGAACCTTTCTAACGAGATCGGTTCGGAGATCTACATCATACAGGCAGGAGGGGATAAAGAAACGGAACAACTTATTTCGATGGTGGCGAACGGGGAGATCGATTATACCGTGGCGGATGAGAACGTGGCGATGATCAATCAAACCTATTATCCCAACATCGATATTAAAACAGCGATCAGTTTTCCCCAGCACATCGCGTGGGCGGTGCGCAGAAATTCACCGGAACTCCTGGAGGCATTGAATCAATGGTTGAAGGAGGAGCAGGGCACAGGTGCGCAGCGATACATCTTCGCAAAATATTTCCGCAACAATAAGGCGGCCGAAGAACGGATCGAGAGCGATTATTTTTCACTGAACGGGGGTAAGATCTCCATCTACGATGACCTCATAAAGACCTACAGTAAAAAAATAGATTTTGACTGGAGATTGGTGGCTTCACTTATCTACGAGGAGTCGCATTTTGATGCCACCGCGCAGTCGTGGGCAGGAGCCTATGGGTTGATGCAACTTATCCCTTCGGCATCGGTGCAGTTCGGGGTCGACAGCGTTGGCGCCACCCCGCTCGAAAGTATTCGTGCCGGGACCATGTTACTGGCAAGGATCGATAATTACTGGAAGGATCTTATACCCGATAAAACAGAGCGCATGAAGTTC
>DATDFI010000030.1:0-3662 GCA_036522695.1 Bacteroidia bacterium
ATCGAAAACAACCGCCCTGTCGAAACGATAGATCTCATCATTGGGTGAATTGGCATCGTGACGCATACGCACGATAATGCGGAGCGTATTTCCAATGAGAGTTCCCGAGGAAGCTCTTAATGTGGCATTAAAATCGTTGGTTTGGAAACCGTTAGTTGGAAATAATACCGAAGGTCCTCCATTGAGCGAATAATAAACACTGATGGAATCACCATTCTCCAGGGTATTACCTGCAGGATCGGTATAATCCAGCTCTACGTTCACACCTGAAGTGAACGATGAAATATTAATGACCTGGGATGACCAGACGGTACTGACGGCCCCGGTGCTTCCTTGTGCGATCTCTTCAAACAGGTTACCGTTAACCTGGGCGGTAGGAAGCGGTGCCGTGCCGGTAATGTTCCGCGACCAAGCCGTGGAACCATTATCGACAGTGGTGTTATTGGGTAAAGTGAAATATTCTTTCCAAACGTCTTTATGGCAGGGTATAAAAGCATAGAACGTTTCACCGATGGTGCTTGGATTCATGATGTTCACTACACTGGCATTTCGGCAGCAGATGCTGGCGTACAGGTGCATTCCTCCATTGGCCGGGGCAAGTGTTACTGTTGCTGAATACGTTCTTTGCTCTGCGCATGGTGAAGGATTAGGCGCAGTTGCACAGGGAGGAAGTGTGAGCGGTATGGGTGTGGCAGGCCCTGTTGGGTTCAGCACAAAATTCCTGGTGGGAGAAAAAAGAGAACCATCGGCTTGCAGGACTGTAACGTTAACCGAAGTGGGATAGGCTGCATTGCCTGCCGCGCAGTCGCGGTAAAGGATCAGGTTTACTGTATAGCTGTTAGCGCCATTATATACATAATTGAGCACGCCTCCCACAATGTGCGAGGCAAATGATCCGATAGAGAATAAAAGAAAAAACACCGGAAGCATCCAGCGTACACGAGCGACAGAAAATAAATTTCCAGGTATCTTTTCTTGATGTTGGGGCGAAAAAGGAATTTGGCCCGGGCAGGGGTAGTTTTTATTCATGGGCGCGGGGTTAAATGTTTAGCAAAAAAACTTTTTCTGTTTACGAAACTAATTGTCAGTTAGTTCGCAATTTTTGGCCTAAATAGACGACCACACTTCATCACCTGACGAATCACCCATGAGGCAGGATAAATTCCAGCCTGATTTTGACGAATGCGTTTTTCATTCACCATTACTTATTAACCATTCACCCGCCTGGTGTTAAAACGGGGAAGATTTTCCACAATATTCGCAGAACCTAAAACCTGTTTGAACGTTTAAAAAAACAGCTTCACTTCTTTGCATACTTTTGCGGGAACCAAACCTCAACTCCATGAAAACACGACTCCTCTCCCTCCTCTGCTGTTTCATTGCGCTCTCAGGCTCCGCTCAATCTTTCGCAAAGTCTCAAAAAGACCTTAACATAGGATTCGGTTTCGGAAACCACTATGCAGGTCGCGGGTACAATTCCTCCTATCCTGCCATTACCCTAGCCCTGGATTACGGCATCACGGATGAGATCAGCCTTGGTGGAATGATCGGTTTTGGCGGTGCGACCTACCAGTATTTCTATTATGATGTTTGTAACAATGGAAATGTAGCGGGAAATTTTTCAGATACATACCGGTGGTCCTTTACACTTCTTGGATTCAGGGGCGCCTACCATTTTGACAAACTCATTAAGGTGCCCCAGCTGGATGCTTATGCCGGGCTTATGCTGTACGATGCGTTCGGCAGGTATTCATTTACGAGCACCAACCCCTGCCGCACTAAAGGTCTTTACTCTTCCAATGCTTATGGTGGAGTTTATTTTGCCGGCTTCATTGGCGCACGGTATCGCTTCACCGACCACTTTGGTGTATTTCTTGAACTGGGGTACGGGCTAAGCGCGGCAAACTTCGGTTTGAATTACAAATTCTGACCTGGACTTTTCATTAACAAAAAAGCTCCTTCAAAAAACAGGAGCTTTTTCTATTTTAAAAGATCATCGGTCACATTCCCATATCCTGCATACCATCGGTATTCATACGCATATTTTTGCGTTTAAAGAGGGAGACATCAAACTTCCCGAAGCGATAAGAGAACGTAAGACGGAAGAAAAGCTGGTCGCGGGTGCGTTTGGTGTCCTGGATAAAGTAAGAAGATTGAGAATGCGTTTGGTTGATCCTCGATTTGAGGATATCGGCCGCATTTAGTGTGAGCGATGCTTTTTTATCTTTCAGGAAATCGATCTTGAACGCTGCATCGATAAAATATACAGGGAGCGAATAGCCCTGCGCGGTGGCTGTTGATCCTCCGTGCATCATATCGTAGCCCCCGCCTCCGAAGCCTCCGCCCATTCCGCCCCAGCGGCCTCCCCCACCCGAGTTGAGTGGCAGGTTGGACTTTGCCGTGTACTGGCTGCTCAATTGAATGCTCATATTCTTCGGCAAATGGAAGGTAAGATTCAGCTTTGCGAACCAGTTGAACCGTTTATTTACCAGCGCAGAATCAACATTGGTGGCATTGATCACGGAATAATAAAAGTTCGCATTCGCACTGATGTCGAGCCATTTTTTGATCGAGTTCTTCGCGGTGACTTCCATACCGTACGAATTGCTCGCCAGCGCATTCTCATACGTATTCACCACCACGTTGCGGTTCAATAAAGGATTGAACTCGAGCAGCTGGTAATTGGTGATGAGATCGGTGGAGTATTTATAAAAACCGGTGAACATTAAGCTATTGCTGCGATCGAAGTTCACGAGGTAACTCAACTCGAGCGAATTGGTGAACTCGGGTTTCAATGCGGGATTCCCTCTTTTCACATTCAGCGAATCGGTGTAATCCGTTGCCGGGATAAGCTGGAAGAAATTCGGGCGATTGATCCTGCGTGAATAACTGAACTGTAGATCGTTCTTATCGTTGATGTGATAGGTCATGAACGCGCTCGGGAAAGGCGTAAGCGGGTATTGATACGAATATTTAGTGGTCGAATCCACGAATTTCCCCGAATAAACGGAGCTCTCCACGCGCAGGCCAAGCTGGTAGGTGAACTTTTTTATCTCCTGGCTGAAGGTACCGTATGCAGCATACACCTGGTCGCTGTAAATATAGTTGGAACCGAAGGCATGCAGCTCCACGTAGCTGTTCGTGTAAGGATCGAACAGCGAACTCGTATTGTTGTTATTGTAGTTTTTTACCGCAGCGCGCAAGCCCGTCTCGAACTTCATCGTTTTTTTGAAAGGAGTGGTGTAATCGGTTTGTGCCGTGAGGTACTGGCTCCCGCCTATGCCGTTTTGCTTTTGAAGGATAGGTGCCCCGAACTCCGAACCGCTCATATTATAATAATGTGTTTCATAATCACCCACCGAACCAAAAGTATTGGCATTGTAATTCACATCTGCCGTGAGTTCCCGCCCTTCCACGGGAAACAGATGTTTGTACAGTAATGAAGTGCCAAGGTTGTGAAAATTACGATCGGCATTGGCCGTGCGCTTACTGTCGGAATAAGTGTTGCTACCGAGCGTATCAACGTGTGTCTGCAATTCATCGGTGGACTTGAAAACGCCTATCCCGAAATTCTGCGAAAGCGTAATGGTATTGCGGTTATTGATGAAATAATCGAAGCCGATGCGGCCGAAGCCGAAATAACCATCCATCACCGAAGGGTC
>DATDFI010000031.1:0-2894 GCA_036522695.1 Bacteroidia bacterium
GTACCCCCTCCTGTATCTTTTTCCCCGAGTGAAAAACGCGGGGAAAAAGATACAGGAGGGGGTACGCGCTCCGTTACTCAAGGGACATCCCGTGGAGAAAAAAAAGATCGGTGGAAACAAATTGTTCATCCACCGCAACAGATGATCGCCCTTGCACTCAGCATCACGGGCAACGCCCTGCTCTTCGTGATCCTGAAGAGTTATCCCCGCTGGAATATCGATACGCTTTCGGCCATTGTTTTCAACTACCTCACGGCCGGCACGCTCGGGTTGGTCTTCGATAAAAGCGGGACCCCTTATTCGCAGGTCTTCACGCGGGAATGGTTCCCCTTCTGCATCGCCCTCGGCTGCCTGTTTATTTCCATTTTCATACTGGTGGCATACACTGCACAAAAGGTGAGCGTTGCCGCATCGTCCGTAGCAAATAAAATGTCAGTGATCATTCCCGTTTGCTGCGCCATTTATTTTTTTCACGATCACCTCAGCGTTTATCGCGCATCGGGGATCGCACTCGCACTTGCCGCAGTGTACCTCACCTCCAAAAAGAAGGAGGTGCATACAAGCGGGAGGAACCTTCTTCTGCCCTTCACCGTATTCATCGGCAGCGGGGCCATTGATGCACTCATCAATTATGCGCAGCACGAAAAAGTGAGCGATGCCGAATCATCCCTGTTCATCAGCACCTGTTTTCTCACCGCGTTCAGTATCGGTGTCGTAATTACACTGTATCGCGTTCTTTTCAAAAAACTCTCTGTCCCGCTGAAAAACGTGGCGGGCGGCATCGTACTCGGCATCCCGAATTACGCCTCCATTTTCTTTTTCGTAAAAGCGCTTAATTCAAAAATGTTCGAGAGTTCCGTCATTTTTCCAATGAACAACGTAGGCGTGGTATTGGTCTCGGCTGCATTAGCTTTTCTTTTGTTCCGCGAAAAATTAAGCAGTACCAACCTTGTGGGTGTGGCCATTGCTGCGCTGGCCATCGTATTGATGTCGCAGAATTCTTAAAACGAATACCTTTGAAAAAAATAACGCGATGAAAAAATTATTTCTTTCCCTTATCTTTTTTACACCGCTGCTTTGCCTCGCACAAAATGAAGGCGGGAAACTCGTGGGATCGGCCGGTGCCGGCCTTGGCATTTACCACACTTACAACACCGACCTCACCAATAACACGCCAAGCGTAAAAGATACCGCAGGCGCATGGGTGTTCCCGCTCATGGTGGAATATTTTCCGGCATTCAATGGCTCACTGGCAGGCAAATTCGGGATTGGTGGCGGGTTTAAGTACAGCAATTACATTGAAGGGAAAGATTCGAGCGCGCTGGGTGTGAACGGTTTCGACCTGCAGATCAAACCGGCCTTTCATTTCCTGAATAAAAAGAAGATCGACATGAGTGTGCATGCGCTCGCAGGCGCGACCTACATCAGTTACAAAAGCAATGATCTGGATGATGTGAAAGGAAGCGGTTTTGGTGCATTATTTGGCGGAGGACTTAACATGCGGATCTATTTCACTGATATCTTCGGCATGTATATCGACTATACTTACCACTCCTTCACTTATAACGACATCCGCATCTCGAATACGAACGGTGACCACCTGGATGTTAAGGTAAAATTCAACGGGGGAAATGTGGGCCTGGGCCTTGTGTTCCGCCTTAATTAAAGCCTGCGGCCATTAATATGGATGACCGATCTATCGTGAAGCACGACCCGTACGCAGCTCTTCGCATACGCGAGTTCTCCTTTTTCATCAGCGCACGCTTTTTTCTCACGCTTGCCATCCAGATGCAGGGGGTGATCATCAGCTGGCAGATCAAGCAGCTTACCGGAAGTTATTTTCAATCGGGCATGATCGGTCTCACCGAAGCCCTGCCCATGATCATCACTTCCTTTTTTGCAGGGCATGTAGCCGATACCGTTAGCAGGAAACGGATCACCCTTATCGGGGCATTTGCCTTTGCGTTCAGCATTTCCGCACTTTTTTTTATTTCGAGCGATACGGCCGGCATTCTCACGCGCTTCGGGATCTTTCCCATTTATGCTGTGATCCTTTGCACGGGTATCATCCGAGGGTTCCTTGCAGCAGCGGTCCCGGCCTACATGACGCAATTGGTGCCCCGTGAATTATTTCCGAATGCAGCTACCTGGAACAGCACGATATGGTACATCGGCTTCATCAGCGGGAATGCGCTGGGCGGGTTTTTGTGCGCGGGCGGTGTGCCCTTCGCCTATGCAATGGATGCAGGGGTAATGCTGGTTGCCATTGCTTTCTTCATGTTCATTGCGACCAAACCCATTCCTCCTAAAGAGAAAGAAGAAAGCATTACCGAGAGTATCTCGAACGGTTTGCGTTTTGTTTTTAAGAACCAGGTGCTGCTCGGTGCGCTTTCGCTTGATCTATTCGCTGTGTTGTTCGGTGGCGCCACAGCCCTGCTTCCTTTTTTCGCGAGCGACATTCTCAAGGTTGGCGCCACAGGTTTCGGATTTTTGCGCGCTGCCCCTGCCATCGGGGCCATCGTCATGGCTTTTTTGCTTGCCTATCGTCCGCCCAAGCGCAATGCAGGCAGGAACCTGTTCATCAGCGTGGCCCTGTTCGGGATATTTACCATTCTATTTGCGATCTCCACCAATTTTTACGTCTCCTTTATTTTACTCCTGCTCACCGGGGCTTTCGATAATGTGAGCGTGGTGATCCGCCACACCATTTTACAATTGATGACACCGGATAATATGCGGGGACGCGTTTCGGCCGTCAATAATATTTTCATCAGTTCTTCCAATGAGATAGGGGCTTTTGAGTCGGGGATCGCTGCGGTCGCCATGGGACTGGTTCCTTCGGTGATTTTTGGCGGAGCCATGACGATAGTGGTAGTGGCGGTGGTGATGCGGCT
>DATDFI010000032.1:0-5730 GCA_036522695.1 Bacteroidia bacterium
GTACAATTTGAAATGCCTTTTTTCGGCCTTTCCTAATGAACGGATAAGGGTGAACAGGTGGTCTGAATTATCTTTAGACATGCCTAAAAATAGCCTTTATTTTATTATTAGATAATATATAATTTATCATTTAGACATGCCCAATAATATGAAATCGGTTTTGCTTTGATCTGCACGATGGCTGATATTTGGTAGTGTAAAAACACCCCCATGAACGATCGTTCAAGAATGGTCCCCTTCTTACTTGTCCTGGCACTTTTTATTTTACCGCCTGCGGAAAGTTCTGCTCAATCCCTGCCCCCGGGTTTTGACGCCAACCCTCTCACAGTTTCTCATGCGCTGAACGAGCTCCCGGTGAGTTTCCGCCAAAACATGGGCCAGTGGGACGAGCAGATCCTTTACCAGGGATTTTCACCGGGCTGGAATGCCAATATCAATTTTTTGAAGAACGGGCTGAGCTTTGGTTTAAAAAGAACAGCTAAGGCACCGCAGATAAACTCAGCTGACCACCACAATGGCCAGTACGATATTACCCCGATGGAACATTTGGTTTGGAACCTTTATTTCAAAGGAATGAGCCCCGATGTTTCAATAACTACGGAAGGCGAACAGGAGAGTCACGTAAATTATTTGATCGGCAATGACGCTTCCAGATTCAGCAGCAACGTTCCCGATTGCAGGGTGATCAATTACACCAACGTGTACGATCACGTTGATATTAAATATTACAGTACCGGGAAGAACATCAAGTACGACCTTATTTTAAAACCGGGAGCCGACATCAATGCCATTCAGCTGGGTTGCGAAGGGATCCGGAATATCCGTGTCAACGAAAAAAAGCAGCTGGAGATCACCAATGCCTGGGGCACGCTGGTGGAGGAGATGCCGGAGTCGTACCAGGTGATCGATGGAAAAAAAATTCCAGTGGCCGTTGAATACCTTGCATTGAATGATCACACCTTTGGCTTTAAAGTGCGTGGCAATTACGACCGGTCGCAAACCCTCATCATCGATCCTGTTATTTTAGCCTGGAGCACTTTCGTAGGTGCCTCCGGAACCGATGAAGGTTATTGTTATGCAGTGGCCGTTGATCCTGCAGGAAACGTTTACTGCACCGGTTTTTACGAAGGGAATTTTCCCATTACTCCCGGTGCATACGACCCCACCTACCAGTTCCAGCTCGATGCTTTTGTTTTTAAACTCAATCCCAACGCCACCGCGCTTATTTATGCCACTTACCTCGGAGGTTCAAATTCCGATTGTGGTTACGGAATAGCGGCTGATGCTTCGGGCGAAGCATTCATCACCGGCCGCACGGCATCTTCCAATTTTCCAACTACCGGGGGAAGCTACCAACCCGCTTTTGCGGGTGGTGGTGGCTTCGATGTTTTTGTGACCAAGCTTAACCCGCTCGGAACAAATGCCGTTTACTCCACGTACATCGGGGGTATTGGTGATGATGAAGGTTACGACATCAAGATCAACGCTGCAGGTGAAGCGTTCATCACGGGAGTGGGCACTACAGGATACCCGATCACCAGCGGTGCATTTCAAACTTCATTGCCTGCGAACTACGGTGCCCTGGTCACAAAACTGAATGCCGCTGGCAGCGCACTTTTGTACTCGGGCTTGCTTGGCGGAAGCAGCGGGAATTACGGGTATGGAATTGCCATTGATCCTGCAGGAAATGCTTATGTTACCGGTGAGACCGGCTCCTGGATAAACAGCTCTCCTACGTATACCGATTTCCCGCTTACACCAGGCGCATTCGATATGAATTTCGGGCAGTGCGGTTGGAAGGGATTCATCACCAAAATAGATCCTTCCGGAACAAGCATCGTTTATTCTTCACTGCTGGGCGGGCAGGGAGTTTGCAATCAAACCGGTCCCGATAAAGGAATGGCGGTGGCGGTGAATGCAGCGGGTGAAGCCTTTGTTGCAGGTGTTACCACTTCTTCCAATTTATTCACTACACCGGGCGCGTACGACCAGAGTTTCAATGGGGGCAGTGATGCATTCGTGATCAGGCTCAATGCGGCCGGAACGAACGCCATCTACTGTACTTTCTATGGGGGAAGCATGGGCGAAACGGTTTGTGGCATTGTTGTCAATTCATCCAATGAAGCTTTTATTTCGGGATATACAGAAACGGATGACGGGTCTTTCCCGGTGACCTCGTGTGCCTACCAATCGCAATTCGGAGGACAAAGCACCGCCAATATTCGCGGGGATATTTTTGTAGCTAAACTCAATTCGGCAGGCACTTCGCTTTTGTATTCCACTTTTATGGGAGGGAACAGTGATGATTACCAGATCCCGAAGATCGTACTGTACGGCTCCTGCGAGGAGCAGGTGATCGTGAACGGAACTTCCCACTCTCAAAATTTTCCGACCACAACAGGAGTTTTTCAACCCGTAAAACTCAATGGAGGCGATGATCAGCCGGTGGTATTCAAATTAAAGGCGAAGGCAACCGCGAATTTCACACACACGCAACCACCCTGCAGTATGACCGTAACATTTGCCGACAGCTCATTTGCGAATTGTGTATGGTCAAGCACGCCCTGGACGCCAACCTCCTGGTCATGGAATTTCGGTGATAACACCACCTCCAATCTTCAGAATCCCGTGCATACTTATTCTGCTTACGGAACTTACAATGTAACGCTGGTGGTGGGGCCATGCCCCATCGATTCCATTACCATCCCCATCACGGTTTCCAACACTACCGGTTCAGCGAGCGGCAATACCTCGCTTTGCCAGGGCGGCAGTACCACGCTGAGTGCGACAGGCGGAACCACTTATTCCTGGAGTACAGGAGCAACCACTTCTTCCATCACGGTTACACCTACAACAAGCACTACCTATTCAGTAGTGGTGAGCAATGGCATGTGCGCTGATACTATTACCATCCCTGTTGTGGTCACTCCTTCCCCGGCACTCACTCCCACCGTTGCGCCCGTTACCTGCAATGGAAATAATAACGGATCAGCCGGCATTACAGTTACGAATGGGAATTCTCCTTACACTTATTCCTGGAGCAACGCACAAACAACTGCATCGATCTCCAATTTATCCCCGGGAAATTATACCGTTATCGTTACCAATGCGGGAGGCTGCACGGCACAGCAGGTAATTACAATAACGCAGCCTACCGCCATCACTGCAAGTGCTGCGTCAACCAATACAAACTGTGGTAATTCTTCGGGTTCAGCCACCGTTACCGCTTCGGGAGGGACCGGGATACTCAGCTATAGCTGGGTACCTTCGGGAGGAACATCGGCAACGGCAACCGGGCTTGCAGCGGGAAATTACACCTGTACCATCACCGATGCGAACGGATGCACGCTGCAGCAAACGGTCACCATCAACCCTTCGAGCGGGATAACGCTTACTGCAAATTCAAACCCGGATACCTGCAGTAACGGAATAGGAATGGCGAGCGCCAATGCAAGTGGAGGTACAGCTCCTTATAGTTATACCTGGAGTAATGGCGCAACAACACAAAGCATTTCCAATTTAACGAGCGGCACTTACTCCGTGATCGTGACGGATGCGGCCGGGTGCTCGCAGGTACAAACGGTAACGATCGGTTCTGTTGGCGGTGCAACGGCAAATGCAGGAGCGGATGTTACGATCACGCAGGGCGACAATACGCAGTTGAATGCGAGCGGGGGATCAACATACAGCTGGAGTCCTGCGAATACTTTATCCTGCAATACATGCTCCAACCCGTTAGCGAGTCCTGCCGTAACCACTACCTACGTGGTTGTGGTTACGAATGCAAGCGGCTGTACCGATGTTGATTCAGTAACGGTGTTCGTTGATCTTCCACCCTGCAATGGAAAATTACTGAGCACGCTGATGCCAAATGCTTTTACCCCGAACCATGACGGGCGTAACGATGAGCTCTGCATACCTTCCAATACCTGCATCGTTAATTTCCATCTCGCCATTTTTGACCGCTGGGGCGAAAAGGTATTTGAAGCGGATAATGATATTACCCATTGCTGGGACGGCACCTACAAAGGAAAGGAATTGAACACTGCTGTTTTTGTTTATGTGCTCGAAGCGGAACTAAGCACCGGGGAGAAAATGAAATTTGAAGGAAATGTGAGTTTGATCAGGTAGCGCGTGCCACGTATCAAATACAAATGCCAGTACAAAAAAGCGGTTTGACTTAAATGATCTCAACATGAAAAAATACTTGACGCTGTGCCTTGGTACTTTGTACCTGGTACCCAGTACTCCTTTATTTTCACAGGACATTCACTTTTCGCAGTACGGTTATTCTCCGCTCACGCTTAACCCGGCATTGACCGCTGCATATAAGGACATAGAGGCAACACTGCAGTACCGGGACCAATGGCATTCATTGAATGCTTACCGCACTTCAGCTGCAACTTTTGAAATGAAAGTGAGACAATTCAACTGGGAAAGAATGGAAAGGCTGACGGGATTTTTCAAAAAGAAATTAGCGAAGGGTCTTGCATTGGGTGTAAATGTTTTTTCCGATCGCGCGGGTGATGGAGCGATGCAGCATACGCAAGCAAACTTCAGCGTGTCGTATCATGCTTTGCTTGACGCGCACAGCACCTTATCGGCAGGACTTATGGGAGGGGTCTCGCAGCGCAGCATCAAGCCTGATGCTTTGCGATTCAATAATCAATACATGAACGGTGCGTTCGACCCGGGCATGATGTCGGGTGAGAATTTTTCGCAGCAGTCATTCATTTATGGGGATTACGCTGCCGGATTACTTTACTCCTTCGGTGATGGCAGTCGTTACATTACAGCGAACGACCAGAAGCATTTTAATGCAGGGATATCCGTATCGCATTTCAGTCGTCCCAAACAATCCTTCCTTTCCACAGAAGCCGAGCAATTGCATTGGAAATGGACCGCGCACATCGGTTCCCTGTTCGGGATCCCCAATTCAAATTATTCCATAGGTCCTTCGCTGTTGTATATGCACCAGGGCTCTTTGAACGAGCTCACCTTTGGCGGACTGATAAAGTATATGTTAAGGGATGATTCGAAATATACCGGCTATGTTAAAGGTGCTGCTTTTTCGCTCGGGTGTTATTACCGGAAGAAAGATGCGCTGATCCCATACTTTTTACTGGAGATGGGAACATATTCGTTAGGCTTGAGTTATGATGTGAATATTTCGGGGCTTACAGCCGGCACTTCGGGAAGAGGAGGGTTCGAGATCGCGCTCCGTTTCAACTTGCCAAGCCCGTTCCTGTACCAGAACAGGCCGAGGATATAACCCGGTCCTGTTTTCATTTTAAAGGTTGCTATAAAAGGATAGGATTTCGGAAGCGTGACCACAAATGCCAGGTACGGCACGCGTACTTCGATGAAAACTAAGGAGGGGCCCGGAAAAAACTACCTGAAATATCTTCTTGTGAACAAACGCACCGGGTACCAGGAGGCGAACAGGCCGATGAGCATCACCGTGCAGAAGATGAAAGTAAAATCGGGGAACTGCATTTTGATGGGATAAGAATCCACTACGAACCCTTCGGAGAATGGGATGAGTTTGAAAACGACCTGGACCACACAAACAATGGTCCCTAATAGTATCCCGGCCGCAGCACCGATGAACGTGATGAAAAATCCTTCTTTCATAAAGATATTCCGGATGAGTGCACGGTCGGCTCCCATGGTGGAAAGTATTCCGATGTCCTTTTTCTTTTCAATGATGAGCATAGTGAGCGAACCGAT
>DATDFI010000033.1:0-4107 GCA_036522695.1 Bacteroidia bacterium
CATTTATTTCAATAGAATTATTCCCGGTCGTAAAAGTTCCCGGTGGCAGCACCGCGTTGATCCACTTCCAGTTTTTACCTGTAGAAGGGAGCTTCAGTTTCAGGGCGATCTCCTTACCGTTAACTTTTACATAAACAGGAACGGGTGCGCTGGCCCTGGCCCTTAAATAGAGATACTGTTGTCCGGGTTCCGTTTTGAAAACAGGAGTAAATCTCACTGCAATTCCCGGGGCGAGTTTTACAAATGAAGTAAATGAAGTGAAATCATTTTTTTCATTTCCGTAGGATTCAGTGAACACGGTGGATAAAGTATTATTATCATTCACTTCTGCTTCATAGAGAAGGTCATGGGTCCACCAGTCGGGATGAGTGTATTCATGCCACCTATCCAGCTGGTAAAAAACATCCGGCCCTTTATCGCCTTTTTCATAAATATAAACGCTGCCTTGCCTTCGCGCTTCCAGTTTTAATGTAATTCCATCAAAGGTCACCGAAACATTTTTACTTTCAGGCATTGGGGCGGAGTTTGAAAATGCCTGGAGGGAAGCGGATATCACATAGCGGTTACCTGTATTGGATTTCCGCACCACTACAAGTACATCAGGTTCACCTGTGTTAAACGATAGAATTGCATTCCCGTTCTCATCCCTGATCAAATGTCCTCCTTTTAATTCCTTTTCAAAACGGCTGGTTACCGCCTGTGCATATGAAGCCATCGCAGCCTGCCAAGCATATTGCCCCGGGTCACTGAAAGGTTTTGACAGGTTAAAATATCCAACATAATAAAATTCAGCACCGGCTACAGCCAGGGATTTAAGCAGGGCCAGCCATTGCCCCGGCCGGATATCCTCACCGGGGTTGTAGGCCCATCCCGCACACACAAATGGAGAAAAAAGCTCATCCCCATCGGCCACTTCCTTTTTTCTTCCTTCAGCGATCCATTTCCATCCGTGCCAGGGCCCTTTCCATTCTTTCCAGTTCTCCGGCCAACGGGGATAAAAATCAGGAGTGGAATAATAGTTCCCGTGAATGGGAGTGGTGCACTTTTTCATAATGCTCCAGTCAAAACGGTCGATGGGGCCTCCCTCTACAGTATAGCAGGAGAAAAAAGAATTCTTCAGCTCCGGCAATCCGTTCATGAAAGAGGATATGTACTGCTCGCGCATGTGAAGTTTCTGGGTCGACATAAATGTTTTCCAATCACCAATGCCCAATGAATCCTTCAGGTGCTGCATTTGGGCATCGGCTCTCATTATTTTCAATAACTCCGCCCCCGGGGGTTCCTCCCCGTTCTCACTGATCATGTTGATCGGTCGTGTAAGGTGCTGCAATAAGGTGTGGAGATAATATTTTTGGGTTTGCCCATCAATAGCGAGTAGTGAATCGGGTAATAGAAAGTTGACGTCCTTCCTGGATTTTCCATTCTGCTCGTAATGAATGTAAAAGCGCTCATCAAGATTTTTGGTTAGTATGAGCGGCTTCTCGTATTTGAACCCGGCCGTGGCGGGCCTTATCTGCATCCAGAAAGTAATAACACCTAAAGGGATATCAGGGTATTTGTTTGCAAGATCAATATATGCGCGGCAGGGATTACTCATTGATGAGAGCGCGAGTTCACTACCCGTTTTACGCGAATTGGGGATCACGATATTGTAATTCCAATGAAGCGCGAGTTCTTCCTGCAACTCCACTGCGTTGACAATAGCCTGCCTGGAGGTTATTCCTTTTTGGCCCCCTCCTCCCATAAATAAAGGGTCCATCCAGTTGAACAACCGCATCAGCCCATTCCCCGGCAGGTATCTTGGTGACGGATAATTCCTGAGCTGTTCTATCGCTGAGAAACGGGGTACGCTGAAGCCTGCCGGAAAAAGAAGCGTATCGGGGTTATCGCTCAAGGGGAGCACATTTTTTCCATTACTTCCCGGCCCGAACGTTATAAAAACGGCAAATGACGCAAGCAAAAGAATAAATACCAGGCGCCATCGTGCACGTATTTTCTGAAAAACCGAGATCATGATAAGTTCAGGCATGCAGAATAAGCTTATAATTTTTTGTGAACGATCGCTTCCTGAAATACTTCGCTGCGAGTTCCGACATTCTCTCCTTCTCTTCCTGCGGTGGCTTTTCCAGCAGCGGGACAGGCCCGGAAAGGTCGAGGATCGAACCGGCATTGTGTGCATTTACAAACGCGGAGCTGTCTTCGATAGCATTTGTCATCAGCACTTTCAGTCCGCACGAAAGGTATTCTGCAAATTTAACCGGTGATGACACTTTATTGGTAACGGATCTTTCACGAAGCAGCAGCCCATAATCGCACGCTAATAATAATTCTCTCACCTGCGGGGCATTCACCCACTTGCAAATGATCCTGGCCCGGAAAGGTTCAAGAACTGCCGGGAGCTCCCCGGGGGTAAGCACCAGTAATCTTAATCCCGCATTTTTTTCCATTAGAGCGGAAATGAACGCTGCCGATCCTTGCAGCGATTGCCAGCCTGCCGCAGAGCCGGAATACGCAAGAACGGTCTCGTGATCAGCGAAACCCAGTTTCCTCCTTCCGGTCACGGCCTCGGTTCGTGAAAATCCTTTTTCAAAATCATTTCCCAGCGTGCATGGGATCACAACCTCACTGCCGGGAACATAGTTATAATTTTCGATCCAGTAATTTACCAGTGCACCAGAGACTGAAAGGCGAATGTCAGCTTTCATCACTGCGTTCTTTTCCACTTCTCCTATTGTTCTCCGGAGACTATCACTCCCGCTTACATCGTATTCATTGAATTCCGAATGATAGGCTCCTCTTGCATCAAAGCAGAGTCGGCCGTTCCAGACCTTGGGTTTCAATGCCAATACGAGATTTGTCGCAAACGGACCGCGGGCGATCACTACTCGGGGGCGCTTCATCCTTAAAAAAAGAGAGAGCGCGAGGCTATTTTTTTTCCAGTTTGCAACTCCCGGGAACATGGGGATCACTCTTGCACCGGGAAATGCAGTTTTGATCTTTTTACGCTCACGAAAAAACCCTCTTGCGGATATGAAAGAAAGAAGGTCCACTTCTTCATCCAGTTCATTCCGGATAAAAGTACAGGTATCTGTCACCTGGCTGTAAAAGATCCCTGAAGGAGCATCATTGAAGGTGAGGTAAAGCATCAGATTTCACTGTTGATGACCCGGAATATCCTTTCCGTTGCATGACCGTCCCACAACGGAGGCACCCGGCCCTTTTTGAACGCCCCCTCATTAATTTGTTTCACCTTTTCCGAAATGATGTCATTATCGAAGGGCACAAGTTCATTGGTGCCCAGGGTAACGGTGATCGGCCGCTCGGTATTGGGGCGCAGAGTCAAACAGGGTTTTCCAAGAAAGGTTGATTCTTCCTGGATCCCCCCGCTATCGGTGATGATGAAGCGGCAGCAAGCAACCAGCTTCTGAAAAGCAAAATAGTCCTGCGGGCCTGTCATGATCAAATTCCTGTTTCGCTCAAGTTTAGTTTTAAAACCCATCCGCTCTAGATTCGCCAGGGTACGCGGGTGCACCGGGAATACAATGCGTTCACGGGCAGCCAGCAGGTCCAGGAGCGAACACAGGCGTTCAAGTCCCGATCCGCTGTCAACAGTGGCCGGCCTGTGCATGGTCATGAGGATATATTTTTCCTTTTCAACCGACAAGCGCTGGAGCGCATCCGCCCCCTCGATCTGTTTCCTGAAAGCCAAAAGGGTATCGATCATGGTGTTTCCAACAAAGTGGACCTGGCCCGCATCATACCCCTCTGCCAGGAGGTGGTCCATGCCACTTTGTTCCGTTACAAAAAAAAGATCGGACATCTTATCGGTCAGCACACGGTTGAACTCTTCCGGCATACTCCGGTCGAAACTGCGCAACCCGCTTTCTACGTGCGCCAGTTTTACACCAAGCTTATTGGCGGCAATAGATGCTGCAAGAGTTGAATTAACATCGCCCACCACAACTACGAGAGCGGGCTTCAAGGTACTTATCAATTCACCAACACCACTTATGATCTCTGCTACCTGTTGTTCGGGAGATGAAGAAGAAAGATCCAGGAAATGATCCGGCACCAATCCAAATTGCCTGAAGAATACTTCGGCCATAT
>DATDFI010000034.1:0-3119 GCA_036522695.1 Bacteroidia bacterium
GATCACACCCTATCAACATACGGATGGGTACGAGGACCAAACCAATACCGTGGTCGGAATTTCATCCGGAATAAATTTCGGGATGGGCGCAGGGGTCAACTTCATGCTCGGGAAAGACGTGGGGATCGTGACAGAAGTGAACTGGAGCAATTCCAAAGTCCCCGGTGATTGGGTGGACCTCAATACCGTTAAAAAAAGCGGGAGCTATCTCGAATTCTGCACCAATCGCACCCCGTGGAATATTTTAAATTTCAAAGTAGGAATGGTGATCAAAATAAACAAACGCGCGCAATACCCTACAAGTTATATTCCTCCTGGTGGAGTTAGCAGTGGTGGTAGCAGTGATGGTAGCAGTAACAGTTCTAACGATACCTATTCCAATAACAGCAGTTCAAATGAGCACAGCAGCAGTGACGACAGCGGGAGCGGTTGTGGATTGTTTAGCGGCCTGTTTTCGGGATGCCTGGGAGGCGGTGGCAGTAGCAGTGGCAGTAGCAGTAGTGGCGGTGGGGGCAGCACGCCTAAACCCAACCAGGTAAAGATCAAAAACTGCTGTGGTGATAAATGACCAGGTCTTTCATTTTGCAAATATTTTTTCATAATGACGAAAAATACCGTTGCGAAAATTTTTCCTGTGAAAAAAATTCCACGCTTTCGTATTGTGCTTTAGCGCCTTACCTTTTCCGGCATGCTTTACCGCTTTTTACGCATGGCATTTGCACAGGAGGTGTGATCGGCACTTGATCGTGTGGATCATAAAAAAGGAGGAAAAGATGAAAACACTGAGATTAAAAGCAATGATGGTCACCGGGATGGTGGGCCTCATGGCGGTCACAGGTTTCGCGAATGTGAAGGGACCCGTTCCCTCAGGTAAATATGCTAAAGAGGAAATGTCGATCAGGCAGGACCTGTCGCGTATAACCGACCATCGCGAAAGCATCAGGTTCCTGAAGAACAAACTGAAAGAGGACAGATCTGCAGGAAACAAAATGGCCGTAGTAAAAGATAAAACTGACCTGAAAAAAGTGAAAGCCGACTGGAAAAAGGATATGGCTTTCCTTAAAGCAGACAGATGCGCACTTAAGCAGGATCATAAAGTGGCTATCAACGAACGTAAGCAGGCTATACGGGAGGACAAAAAGAACATTGCCAAACATAGCGGCAGGTTCCACAAGACCTCAGGTAACGAGAGCGACCCTACCCTCACCGCGTACCGGAATAACCTTGATCGCGATCGTGAATTGCTGAAAAAGGAGAAAAGCGAAATGAATTCTGATATGGTGGCAGTGAATAAGGAGATCAAAGATTCGATGAAAGACATGAGGACTGCCGGTAACTCTTCTGAAAAGAATTGTACCTACTGTAAAAAGTAAGCAGCGCTCAAAATAACAATTGAAATTTTGAATTCCTTATTTGAGAAGGTCCTCCCGTGAAAGCGGGAGGCTTTTTTCATTGGATATTGAACACACCCGAAAAAGCATAGGTCATCGGATCACATCCTGATTTCCTTGTTTGTAATACCGTCTTCCAAGTATCCCCCTGTTAAAATTTCATTCTCCCTTAACTTTTACCATTCACTTTTAACCTCTCCCCTTTCACCCACCCGCACCGGCCTTTCCCTAAGTCTGCATTGTAACCCATTGTAAGCCCCAATACTTTTATTAAAAAAAGCACATGCTCGGCTTCCTCCTTCCCTTCGCATTCCTGTCAGGGCTCTTCCCGGGCCATACGCTCCACCCGGAAAGCATCCGCCCGGGTGATATCCCATTTTGGGTGCCGGAACGGAAACAGCATGCTTTTATACGGTTTGCTTCCAGTACAAAAGTCGCCACCCTTAACACTACTTACAAGCTGGATATTTCTGAACTGGAAAAGAGCACCCACTACATCACCACTTTCGCCTGTTACTTTATTGGGGATTACACCCTCAAAGTTGAATAATAATTTATGGAATGTACTTCCTTAAAGCATCTCTGTTAAAAACATAACAAGCCCATGAACTCCCTTACTAACAGCCGCCTGCTCGCCACCAAAAAGGCCATGCTTTTCGGCCTTTCACTTTTGTTCTGGATCCCGGTCATATTCTTTAGTCTTTTGCTGATCTACAATACCCTTCCTTATTTCAAGTTCGATCCTAAAATGCCTTTCATCCAGGAGCGTAATGCGCTTTACGTGCGCTGGATCTGGCGTGTAAGCTTTTACATACATATTGCAGCCGGCTCCCTTTGCATTGCAACCGCCCTGTTACAATTCTCTTCCTGGATCCTGCGTAAACGTAAAAAGATCCACATCGTGGCCGGGCGCATATACGTAATGGTAGTGCTTTTGCTGGGTGCGCCCTCCGGCTTTTACATGACCTTTTTTGCAAAAGGCGGTTACTGGGAAAAAGCCTGCTTTATGATGATGGCCATTGCCTGGTTCTTTTTTACCTATAAAGGATTCACCACTGCAGTGCGCGAAAAGAATTTCGTGGCACACAAATACTGGATGATACGTTCATACGCCATGGCGCTTACTGCCGTGACCTTCCGCATCTACTACGTTGCCTTTTACCTGTACGGGATGGAAAATTTTTCCAACTATGCCATTTCACTTTGGATCAGCGTGGTGGGGAATGCGCTGGTTGCCGAAGCTATCATCTTCTTTTCAGCAAAAGATTATTTGAAAAGCTTACGCATAAGTGAAACGGGCAATATCAGGCTTTCTCCAATGGCTGTTTCCCATGAGACAACGGACAACCAGCAACTCACAACAAACTAAATCATGAAACTTATCTTATCCTCCGCATTATTAGCCATGATCTCCGCAGGGATCTATGGTGTTGTTGACTTCTCCAAAGATGTAAGCAACGGAACGCTGATCGACTACCGGCATAACCTGCATCTCGCACGCTTTTTGAAAGGCAGGGGTTTCTTTTCCACTCACGGAAGCGATGCCATCAGGCAAACGATCGCGCTCAACGCAAAGAAAAAAGAGGAAGCCGATCGTAAAAAGAAACAACAGGAATTGCTTGAGCAACAGGAAAATTACAGCATCATGAATTTTTCGCGCGAAGAGCCGCCCATGAGCCCGGATGAACTGCGCTCCCTCGAACTGGAACAATTGCAGCAGGATTCGCT
>DATDFI010000035.1:0-4388 GCA_036522695.1 Bacteroidia bacterium
GGTCCATTTATAAGCCGTATCAAGGTCGGTAAAGTGATCGATCACCGGTGAGCTATTAGGCCCGAAAATGGCATTGATATAAAGGAATGCCTCGAGCTTAAAAAGTGAATTCACCGAATTAGGAACATTTACAAGGCCGGAAGCGCGGTTGGGATCGGTCATGGTCAAATGGTAATTACCCGGACCGGGATAGGTATGATTCACCTGGTAAACATTGTACTTCACATTGGCATTATAAGGAACGCCATCAAAATCGGGGGCCATACAAATGGTTTGAGGACCATTCATGCGATGCATGAGAGCACTATCCCCATCCCCAAAATATAGCGTAAGCTCACAGCGGTCGGCAGGCGAGCTTAGCTTGGTAAAGGTGTGAACGGTGATCTCGTACGTATTACCAGAGATCCAGCGATAAGCGATATCCCCCGAAAGATTGTGCGTGGCCATTACGGGTGTAACGGAACAAAACAAAAAGGATACGAACAGGATCTTTTTCATTGGAAAGGGAGAATAAATATACCTCATTTCCGTCTATGATCAAAGTCTATCATTATGACATTCTAAGGACGAAGAGGTTCACAGCCAAACCCTTCATCCTTCCATCATGCATCATACATCTCCCATCCTGGATCAACCCTTTATGCCTATCTTTGCACGCTTGGAAAATAAGACGGACATAAGGACCATTTCCCTCGAAGAACTGAAGGATTTTTTTGAGAAAAACGGGCAGCAGGCTTTTCGCGCAAAGCAGGTATACGAGTGGCTCTGGGCCAAAAGCGCCAACTCCTTTGCCGCCATGAGCAACCTCAGCAAGGAGACCCGCGCGCTGCTGGAAGAGCATTTTACTTTTCGAACCTTGAGCGTTGACTCATCACAGGTGAGCCGCGACCGCACCATCAAAAATGCTTTTAAACTTTATGATGGAAATATTGTAGAGGGTGTGCTTATTCCTACCGAAACACGCATGACCGCCTGCATCTCTTCGCAGGTGGGATGTTCGCTTACGTGCAAATTTTGCGCAACGGGAAAACTCGAACGTTTACGCAACCTGGAAGCGTACGAGATGTACGACCAGGTGGTGTTCCTCAATAACCAGGCGAAAGAAAAATACAATATCCCGCTCAGCAACATCGTGTACATGGGTATGGGCGAACCCCTTTTGAATTATAAAAATGTTCTGGCCTCCATCGGGCGCATCACCTCCCCTGCTCCATTGGGATTGGGCATGTCGCCACAACGCATCACGGTGAGCACGGCCGGCATTTCCAAGATGATCAAAAAACTGGGTGACGATAATGTAAAGTTCAACCTCGCCTTGTCACTGCATGCCGCGAATGATGAAAAGCGCAATAAGATCATGCCTATAAACGAGGACAACTCACTCGATTCGCTGGCAGAGGCACTCAGCTATTTCGAAGAAAAAACAGGCACGCGCGTAACGTTCGAATACATTATCTTTAAAGATTTCAACGATACGGTGAAGGATGCGCAGGAGCTGGTTGACTTTTGCAAAAAAGTAAAAGCGAAGGTGAATATCATTGAATATAACCCGATTGACGGGGGCGAATTCCAGCAAACGCTCGCATCACGATTAAAAGTTTTCGTATCACATTTAGAAAAGAACAACATCATTGTGAATGTGCGCAGGAGCCGCGGGAAGGACATTGATGCGGCCTGCGGACAACTGGCGAACAAGAATAAGGCGGGATTGGAAAAACGGATCCTGAAATCAACGTGAGTACAGTAGATCAAATAAAAGCTCCCATCAGCAGGGAAATGGACGAATTCGAGGTCCGTTTCAAAGCTTCCATGAAGAGCAGTGTCCCCCTTCTCGATAAGATCACGCATTATATTGTAAAGCGAAAAGGCAAGCAACTGCGGCCCATGTTCGTTTTTCTTTCGGCAAAGGTTTGCGGGGAGATGAATGATTCCACCTACCGCGCGGCCTCCCTTATCGAATTGCTGCATACGGCAACACTGGTGCATGATGATGTGGTGGACGACAGCAACGAGCGCAGGGGGTTCTTTTCAGTGAATGCGCTGTGGAAGAATAAGATTGCCGTGCTGGTGGGCGATTATCTTTTATCGCGGGGCTTATTGCTTTCGGTAGACAATAAAGATTTTCGTTTGCTCGGAATCGTATCGAATGCAGTGCGCGAAATGAGTGAAGGAGAATTACTGCAGATCGAAAAAGCACGCAGACTGGATATAGAAGAACCCATTTACTTCGACATCATCCGCCAAAAGACCGCATCGCTCATTGCTTCCTGCTGTTCGTGCGGGGCGGCATCGGTGTGCGGTGATGAAGATAAAATTGAAAAGATGCGCGAGTTCGGTGAGCTCACCGGCATTGCCTTCCAGATCAAGGACGATCTTTTCGATTATGGCACGGGCGAAGACATCGGCAAACCCACCGGCATCGACATCAAAGAAAAAAAGATGACACTTCCTTTGATCTTCGCGCTTAACAAAGCGGGATTCATGGAAAAAAGGAAGATCATCAACATCATCAAAAACCACAATACCGAACCCAAACGTGTAAAAGAAGTGATCGATTTCGTGATCAGGGGCGGGGGCATACAATACGCACAAAAACGAATGGAAGAATACCGCGACAAAGCCCTTTCCTTACTTATGAAATTTGAAAAGAATGCATCACGTGATTCGCTCGAGCAGTTGGTGCGTTACACCATTGAAAGAAAAAAATAGGCAATGAAAAAAATATTCCTGTTCCTCTTCATCATCATCACCGCTCGATCCATGGCGCAGGAGCAGATCTATTATTTCCCCGATGGGAAAGTGCAAAGCCGCGGCAATATAGTTGACGGGCAGATGCACGGTGTGTGGACCTTTTACCATGAGAACGGCAAGCGCAAAAGCATGGGCTATTACAAACATGGCAAGATCGACAGTGCCTGGGTGTTCTTTGACGAGAACGAGTTATTGCAAAAATCCGGTTGGTATAAAAATGAATTATTCGACAGTGTGTGGACATTCTGGAGCGCACAGGGATATGTGGTGAGCATGGCCGATTACCGCAAAGGAAAAATGAACGGCAAATACGTTGAACTATATCCCAATGGAAAAACAAAGCTGGAAGGGCAAAACGCAGAAGATAAGCGCATCGGTACCTGGACGTATTTCGATTACAATGGCGTTAAGGAGAAAGAAGAAATTTACGTGAACGGGTCATTGGAAGGCCCTGCAACAGAATATTACAGGAACGGCCGTAAAAAACAGGAGGTACTCTACCATAACAACCTGATGAACGGAAGTTGGCAAATGTGGTTCGAGAACGGACGTTTGCAAACAAAAGGACAAATGAAGGATGGACTGGGCGAGGGCAAGTGGTGTTTTTGGGACAGCCTTGCCCATAAGACCATCGTAGGCACGTATCACAAAGGGAAATGGAACGGCAAATGGACAGAATATGATCCCAAAGGAAAAAAACTGAGCACCGGCAAATATGACATGAATAAAAAAACCGGCACCTGGAGCTATTGGGATGCCAACGGGGACATCAAAAAGATCGAAGTTTATAAAAAGGAAAAGCTGTACAAAGAGATAAATTTCGAGTTCAGCCAGTAATCCGCGTTATTGAGAGGAGGTGCTTTTCAAACGCGACCGGGCGATCCGCAGGTGCGGGGGCTTTGCACCTGGTACTTTTTCCCTACCTTTATACTCCACATCCCCTCAATTAAAATTTCCGACAATGTTTTCGAATAGGATCTTTTTCTCTGCAGTTACAGCTTGTATGATCGTGGTATCGGCTTGCTCCCCGGGGACGGAGAAAAACGACAACAAAACCGTCAATAAGGACAGCATTCAAAATACGATGCGTGATTCCGTGATCGCTGAACATACCGACTCCATTCCACCGGTGTGGACGGGCGATTACGTAAAAAAATATCCCAACGGTGTGGTGATGATGCACGGGGAATACAAATACGGGAAGCGCTGGGGGCAATGGCAAAGTTTTTACCAGGATGGTAAATTATGGAGCGAAGGCTACTACAAGGACGGAAAGCGCGAGGGCAAAGGCATTGTGTATTATCCCAACGGGCAAAAACACCTCGAAGGCGTTTACACTGCCGGCCGCATGACCGGCAAATGGAATATCTGGAGCGAAGATGGCAAGGAACACAAAGAGGTGGACTACGGCAAATAGCATACCGATTACCAATTTGCATCTTCATCCATTACCCCATTATTTCCCCTCTGTAAAATTTTTTCCTCAACATTGATTTGTTGAAAAGATAAATCATAAAATAAAATCAGGCGTTATTGCTTTCTTTTATCTTTGTCGCATGTCAAATAACGACACATCCAAGCAAGCATTGAATTCGTACCTGGCCGAAGCGGGCATCGCAACGGGAGGACTCACTATT
>DATDFI010000036.1:0-5969 GCA_036522695.1 Bacteroidia bacterium
AAGACATTCAATGACTAAAACAATTTTCCTGTTGACGATTTTAACAACAGGTATTATCTTTTTATCTTCATGTGACGCGAATCTTGTTTTATCCTATCAAGTTCAAAACGACACTAAAAATAATCTCAAATTAAAAATTGACAATTATCCAACCGGGAGTGGACTTTATAGTAAAACAATAGACACCATTATAGAATTAAAACCAAAACAGTGGGTAATTGTTGGTTGGGACAAGGCGATAGGCTTTCCTTGGGAGACAAAAAAGATCTATAAAAAAAATCCGGGTAGAAATAATTTTAAAATCGTAAACGGTGACTCCAATTTAAATCTTAATACAGCCGATAAGTTTTGGAAATACAAGCATCGGACTTCACAATTTAAAATAAAATGACTCGCAGACCTACACTTTAGCTGTGTACGGCCGGCAACTACTAACAGCAAATAAATGTGGAATTATTATTTTCTACATCAATTATTTTAACTCCTGCTTTCAGCTTTTGCCAAACAAAAGACAGTATTGTTTCCGAAGAATAACAGGGGATAAGAAAGCAATTTCAAACTCCCAAACCCCACAAATAAGCAAACCGTTAGGCACAATTGCATTTCTCCATACACACTCCCTCCCCTCATTCACGGCAACACGGCCACCATGCAAATTTTCTAAACAATCCTCCCGGCTTATCATTACTACTACTAACTTCGCAGTAACAATAAAAACCAGAACATGCGAAAAATAATTTCATTCATGCACATATCGCTCGATGGATTTGTGGCAGGACCGAACGGAGAAATGAACTGGATCAAAGTGGATGAAGAGATCTTCGATCACGTAGGCAAGCGGGTAAGCGAAGGTGATACTGCATTGTATGGACGAAAAACTTTCCAGATGATGGAAAATTACTGGCCTACTGCGGGTGACCAGCCCGATGCCAGCAAACACGACATTGAACATTCCAGGTGGTATAAAAAGGTCCATAAAGTTGTTTTGTCCCGATCAATGAGATCCGAAGGCTTGAGCAACACAACCATCATCAGCGACAACCTTTCGGAGAAAATAAATGAAATAAAACAAAAAAAAGGCGGGGACATCCTGCTCTTTGGCAGCCCTACTGCAACACACGCGCTTATTCAAGAGGACCTGGTCGATGGCTACTGGCTGTTCCTTAACCCCATCGTTCTCGGGAAAGGCATTCCTTTGTTTACAGGCATCAAGGACAAAATAAAACTTAAGCTTATTAGTACCTATCCATTTACTTCCGGTGTAACAGCGCTGGACTATATTGTGGACAGGCAATAACAAAAAACAGGAGGCTTATCATTTGTTTTGCGGGCCGAATGCTATCAACATAAGTACTTTGAACCGGATCCCGATAATATTTCTGCAGGCAGTGGTCGTACTCATCGGTATTGCAGCGCTTGCTTTCCTGCTTTGGGAGCCCCGGGTGGAGGGAGTGAACGCGCGCGCTACCAATTTTGAAATATATTTTAAAGATCCGTTTTTGGCCTACGCATATATTGCCTCCATTCCATTTTTCGTGGCGCTTCACCGGGCATTCAAAACCCTTGGGTATGTTAAACAAAACAAAGCGTTCACACCAAAGGCGGTAAAAGCTTTACGCACCATAAGGTATTGCGCTCTTCTTATCATTGCTTTTGTTGTGGTGGGAGAGATAATTATCATGCTGAACCATGGTAATGATGACCCTGCAGGGGGAGTTTTTATGGGCATTCTCATTTCTTTTGGCTCGGCTCTAATGGCTGCTGCCGCCACTGTATTCGAGCGGGTACTGAAGAAAGGGATGGGGCCGGGAATGAATAACGAATGAATATGGCGAAAAGCAAATTACTAAGGATGGACAATGTAGGTATCGTTGTAGAAAACCTCGATAAGGCCATTTCTTTTTTCACAGAGATCGGGTTGAAGCTGGAAGGACGAGCTACCGTTGAAGGGGAATGGGCCGGGCGGATAACGGGACTGGGAGATCAATCCGTGGAGATCGCGATGATGGTGACCCCCGATGGAAACAGCCGGCTCGAGATCTCAAAATTCCTCAGCCCCGCAACCATTTCAGACCATCGGGCCGCACCCGTTAATTCCCTCGGTTACCTGCGCGTTATGTTCGCGGTCGATGACATTGACGAGTTGGTATCCCGTCTTATTAGGCAAGGAGCTGAGTTGGTGGGGGAAGTAGTTCAGTATGAAAACGCTTACCGGCTTTGTTACATTCGTGGATGCGAAGGGCTTTTGATCGGGCTGGCGCAACAACTGTAAAACAAATGGAGAACAGGGTCAAAAATATTCTGAAAAAAAATGGACCGGTATTTTAAGCCATCCGCGATTTTTATATGACCGTAAAAGAGCAGGTAAAAAAATATATAAGCTCGCAGGCTGAACCCAAACGCAGCGACATGCAGGAACTGCACGGCATTATTCTTAAATTAATGCCGAAATGCAGATTGTGGTTCCTCGATGGCAGGAACGAGAAGGGTAAAATAGTTTCCAATCCTAATATCGGGTACGGATCTTACACCATAAAGTATGCGGACGGTAAAACAAAAGAGTTTTACCAGGTCGGTTTGAGCGCGAACACAAGCGGGATATCGGTTTATGTAATGGGCCTCAAGGATAAAACCCACTTAGCAAAAACATATGGGAAAAAATTAGGCAAAGCGAGCGTGAGCGGGTATTGCATAAAATTCAAAGCGCTGAAAGATATAAACCTTGATGTACTTAAAGAGGCAGTACAGGGTAGGGTTACACAGGCATAATAATTTTTAGCACAACACATGGCAATAAGATGAGCGACAAAAATTTCACTTACGGTTTTACATCATCAAAGCCCGTTGAAACGATCTTTGAAACTTTACTTGACGTGCGGAAATGGTGGTTTGGGATATTTGACGAAACCATTACGGGCAAAAGTGAGAAGCTCAATGATGAATTCACCTTTATGGCCGGTGGTGGGGTACATCATACCACGCAAAAAGTGGTGGAGCTGGTTCCGCACAAAAAGATCGTTTGGCTGGTTACAGCCAGTGATCTCTCCTTTTTGAAAAAGCCGGGCGAATGGAAGGACACCCGGTTTTATTTCGAACTTTCCTCAAAGGGGGACAGCACAAGGATAACGTTCACTCATGAAGGACTTCAGCCCGCGATCGAATGTTACGATGCCTGCTCAAGCGGCTGGACACAGTACCTGGAAAAATTAGCGCAAAAACTAAAGTGACATTTTGAATACATAAGCTCAAAAAGATCTCCACCAACCCCACCCGCCATGCGCAGCAAACACATTTTTCCCTCAGGATTCCTTATTTGGGCGCTTGCCGCCACGGCCAACGCTCAAACGCTCGATCAAAGCGTGCTTAATTATAACTCCGGCATCAGCGCAAGGAATTTGCCGGGCTACAGCATTTTTCAATCCTTCACGGCCGGCCTCAGCGGAACACTAACTGCTATTGAATGGGGTGTGTTCAACAATATGAATGGCAACGGCACGCTCATCATTTATTCCGGGCCCGATACAACCGGAACGGTTTTGCAGAACCTACCCGTGAACGTGGTTTGTCCCAGCGGCAACTGCATGGTGAGCTTTACCACCTCGGTGCCGGTAACAGCCAGCCAGGTTTACACCTTCCGTTTCATTCCCGGCAGCGGCATTCCAGATCCTTATGGTGTGCAGGCCGGGTGCCCGGGCAGCTACGCGGGCGGTGAGGGCTGGCTCATCGATCCCAGTGGGATATATGACCTAAGCTGCGATCTTGTCTTTCAAACATATGTGAACACCAGCGTAGGGACCGCAGATCCCGTATCACAGATCCATACGATCAACTTTTATCCTAACCCGGCCTCCGACCAAACCACTTTGCACTTTGATGTTCCTGTGAAAGATGCGGACCTCCTTCTCATAGATATGCTCGGGCAAACGGTTTTCGAAAAACATGGAGTTACGGGCTCTTCCTTTTCATTTTCAAAAAATGATCTGCAAAACGGCATGTATTTCGCTCGTATCATCCAGGACGAACAAGTGATCGCCACCGCCAAACTAAGTTTTGTGGATTGATCCTGTAAAAAATGATCCCAAACCGGGTAAGAATGACGGGTGACAGTAAAATAACATTACGCAAAACGGTGATAACCGACCTGGAGGTCCTCTTTAAATTCCAGCTTGATGAAGAGGCGAATCACCTGGCCGCATTTACTTCCAAAGACCCATCGGATAAAGCGGCTTACCTCGCAAAGTACACCCGGCTCCTGCACGACCCAACGATAAATAATCGCACCATCCTGCTCAACAATGCCATTGTTGGAAGTATCGCAAAGTTCATCATGCATGGCGATGCAGAGATCACCTATTGGATAGACAAAAGCTTTTGGGGCAGAGGTATCGCCACTGCTGCACTTGAAATTTTTTTAAAGATCGAAAATGCAAGGCCCATCTTCGGGCGAACGGCATTTGATAATTTCGGCTCTCAAAAAGTTTTAGAGAAATGTGGCTTTGTAAAAACCGGCACCGATAAAGGTTTTGCCAATGCGCGTAAGATTGAAATTGAAGAATTCATTTACAAGCTGGAATGAAACATTTCGCACACACGGTCCTGGTCCTGTCTGTTTTCTTCTTCTCTTGCGGGCAAACTAACGTCCCCGATCAACCGCAGGGCTCCGTAAAAAAAGATCCGGCAGAACTCTCCTCCACCATAAAACTTGTGGCCGATAGCGAGCCGGGACAAAGAATGATCATTGCAGGGACCATTTATTTACCCGGTGGAAAAATTCCCGCAAAGGATGCTATACTTTCTGTTTGGCAAACCGATGCAAAAGGGTTTTACATTGCGGGTGGCGGGGGAGCGGGAGAACTTCATC
Organism: Bacteroidia bacterium; assembly: GCA_036522695.1. Taxonomy (GTDB): domain Bacteria; phylum Bacteroidota; class Bacteroidia; order JADZBD01; family JADZBD01; genus DATDFI01. The sequence continues at coordinate 4,862 of DATDFI010000036.1, forward strand.
CGAGGATACATGGCAGAATAAGAACGGGCATCGATGGAAAATATGAATTGCACAGCATCAAACCCGGCCAATATCCCAGTCATACTTCACCCGCGCACCTGCATGCACACATTTCGGCTCCCGGGTTCCCTGAGTATGCGCTCATTTATTATTTCGAAGGCGATGATCTTATCACCGGTAAAAATCGCGCAGAGCTGAATGATCATCGTGGGGGAACGCCTTCCATTATTACTCTTCGCGACAGCAATGGTGTGCTGGTCGGGCATCGCGATATCATCCTGGAATACGTAAAACCCTCGGGTGAAACGATGAAGCTTCAGTGGTAGGCTTTTTATGGCGTGTCCCCGTAAGATGCGCGGCCTTTAAAAAAATAAATTGTTGCGCATCCCACGGGGTCGGGCTTTCACTACTCGCTTTTTATTTTGCCCTTCCCGGCAAAATAAAAGAGCTCGAACAAACCGTTCAATCCCTCACGCAGATTTAATTATATTTATCTGCTAACCTCAAACTCCATGAAAAAACTCGGGCTCATTGGCGGCATCAGTTGGATCAGCACTGCCGATTATTATTCCTACATCAATAAGATCGTGAGCACAAAACTGGGCGGGCTCAACAATGCACCCTGTATCATTCACAGCTTTAACATGAGCGATATCGAAAAACTCATGAAAGCCGGGGAGTACAACAAAGTGCTTGAAGGGTTCAGTGATGCCGCTATAAAAATGAAACAAGCCGGTGCCGAAGGGCTCGTGATCTGCGCCAATACCATGCACATGTTTGCCGATGAGCTTGAGAAAAGAAGCGGCCTGCCGGTCATTCACCTTGTAACCGCAACAGCCCGGGCCATCCGCAAGCAAAACCTTGATACCATCGGGCTGCTCGGCACGCTTCCTACCATGAACCTCGATTTTTATCGTGATAAGCTTTCTCAGCTAGGCATAAAGACTCTTGTCCCCGGTGAGGAAGACAAGCAATTCGTTCACGACAGTATCTTTTCCGAACTCAGCCGCGGAATTTTTACGGATGAAATGCGCGCGCGTTATTTTTCGATCATGGAAAAATTAAAAACACGGGGAGCCCAAGGCATCGTACTGGGTTGTACCGATAT
>DATDFI010000037.1:0-3327 GCA_036522695.1 Bacteroidia bacterium
GCCCTGGTAGGAGAACACTCCATCAACCTCGCTTCGCTTGACCGGATCCGCAAAAATTTTGTGAACCTGTATTACCAGAATGAGAACGGTAAAAAATACCCGAACGCGCTTTTCGAATTCCAGCAAAAGATCATTGATGCCGGGCACTTTGAAGCGTACAACTACTGGCTGCTGCAGCGCGGTGATCCCGAGGCTTACGATGCCTGGAAAAAGAGAAACGAGGATGAATGGGAAAAATTCAAAGACTGGTTCAACAATGTTGACATGGGGCTTACGGATGATCACAAATTCTATAAGGCACAATACTGAATATGAGAACCGCTGCGCTGATCTTTACCGCGATATTCTTTTCATTTTATGCCTGCTCCGGCAACAAACAGGATGACATATCGCATCGAAACAGCAATGACCTCCAGCAAAAAAGCGTTGACTCCTACAAACCCGGCCTGGGCCAATTCATGTCGGGCATACAAGCGCACCACGCCAAACTCTGGTTCGCGGGGATCAACAAGAACTGGAAGCTAGCGGACTACGAGATCGGGGAGATCATGGAATCGTTTGACGATGTAAAAAAATATTGCAGCGATCGGGACGAAGTCAAATTCCTTTACCTTATCGATCCCGCGTTGGATACCCTGAGCCATGCCATTCGTGCGCAGGACACATTACGCTTCAGAAGTGGTTTCACATTTTTGACCAACACCTGCAACAATTGCCATCGCTCGGTAAATTACGGTTTCAACGTTGTAAAAATCCCGGCCTCGCCACCCTTCTCCAACCAGGATTTCACACCTTCTAAATAATAAGGACATGAACGCACAATGGATATTTTTTGATGTTCCCTATGCTGAGGACGCCAGTAAAATGCGTGGCATACTCGGTTATTCCAATGGCAGTGGTACCGATTGCCATTTCACGTATCCCTGTAAAGATGTTCCCGATGCGATCGCTCAACTGGAAAAGATCGCAGCGGACAATGGAATAAGCATGGGAAAAGAAATGCTGCTGGTTTATCCCCTTGACATGCGCCATGGCCTGGCCTGGGCTGTGAAAGAGAATGCGGATAAAAAAGGCTGGGGATTCAGCCGGCATATCCCTGCGGGGCAGTACCCCGATCCCAATAAACTCATTCTGTATTCGCATTTCGATAATGGCAGCAGCGAAATGACGCTCGATAAGCCTTCCGCTTCACTGCGCATCATCGAATTACAGGGCGAAGCGCTTGACGAAATGAGTGATGGGGACATGCTCCCGGTGATGGGAATTCTTCGCCATGCCCTGTCGCTTTCGGTCACGCATGAAGGCTGGGTGAATTCCGATACGCTGATGACGCTTTATCTTTTACTTAACGCTTTTGCACGTACCGGCAACCCCGATAATATTAACGAGGGCCATTTCCTGGTGAAGCAGGCTTTAATGGCCATCACTTCGCGCCTGCCCGGTCCCGGCACTCCCGGTAACGACAGGCTGGCAGCTAACCTCGATAAGATTGCGGCTGCGGTGGAAAACAATGACGATGTCCCACTGGGAATGATCGTGAGGAGTACAGCCATGATGCTGGGCGTGTAACCTTTTTGTGTTATGAGGTTATAGATGCAGGGAGCAACCCTGGAAACAAGACAACGTTTAAACCATAACGCATGCTCAACACGATCACCGTTCCCAAACCCTGTTCACAGAACTGGGACAATATGCAGGATGTTAAAGAAGGGAAATTTTGCTCCTCCTGCGAAAAGACCGTTCACGATCTCACCCGGCTGAGCGATGAAGAGCTTATACTTTTCCTGCATGAGAAAGGGAAAGGTGTTTGCGGCAAGTTCAGGAATGAGCAGCTGACTCCTGCTCCAAAGAAGTCTTCCTTTCATTCGCATTTTCGCCTGCGCGCGGCAGCCATCGGTGCTTTTATTTTAAGCCGCTTCTTCTTTTCAAATGAAGCTAAGGCCCAGGACAACAACAGCACGCATCCTGATCCTGTCAGGCAAAAGATGGTAGAAAATGATTCGGTGGTGTATCACATCAACGGGAACGTACATTATGAATACAACTTCGATATGACCGTGCAGAAAAGTTACATCCCGGCTGTGAAGGTTTTCGTGAAAGCGGGGCGGCAGCTGGTGGAACTGGGAATGACAAATTCAGAAGGATATTTTGAGCTGAACGTAACTGCAAAGCGCGATGAAAAAACAGAACTTGTTTTCAGGAAAACCGGGTATGATGATATACGTGTTAAAAATCTTGTTCCCTCCAATACTGCAATAGAGATCAAAATGAACAGGAACAAGCACTGGAGGCCGGCTATTTATCATACAATGGGGTGTCCTTCCTTTTAAAATGGAAATACGCATTACAAAACCCTGCCATGAGAATTGGGACCTGATGAAACCTTCCGGTGCAGGCCGCTATTGCGAAGTTTGTAAAAAAGTAGTGAAGGATCATGCCAAAGCGGGGGCGAGCCTTTCAGAAGAAGACGATGGACAATGCGGGAACCTTTATGTGTTTCAGCTGGGACAACCAAAGGGGCTGGCAAAGATCTACCTGGGCTTATGGAATACCGGTAGCCGAAGCATCCTGAAAAGGACCTGCATCTTACTGCTGGGCGTGCTGATGTTCATTTCGGCTTGCGGCAGGCATAACAAAGTTGTAAGAGGAAGAATGCGGGTAATGAACAAGAAAAATGACAAAGGATATTCCTGTTCCATTCAATAAATGAAACCTGTCATCCATATCAATGAACCCTGCGATGAGAACTGGCATCGCATGCAAAAGAACGGTACTGGCCGGCATTGTCTTTCCTGCAATAAAACCGTTACAGATCTTAGCCGCCTTAGCGATGAAGAACTCCTTTCATTTCTTCAAAACCGAAAGGGCAACGAGTGCGGCCGCTTTCGCGCTGGGCAGGTGAGAACACCCGGGCTTTCACGAAAATTCAAATTCAGGATCGCTGCTTTTTTCACACTGGCTTTATCACGATTATTTTCCACTGAAGCAAAAGCCCAGGAAGGACCTAAGTTCCTCAACGATGACACCACCGGGCCTATACTCGAAAACAACATACATGGCGACTCTGTGATCTTCCACATCAAAGGAGTAGTGGTCTCAAAAAGAACAGGCCACCCGCTTTCTTACGTTTCCGTGATCGTTGAGGTAAATGGTGAGCCGGTAGGCGCTTCCGTTTATTCGGAAAGTGATGGAAGCTTCGAACTGAATGTTCCCGCCAGGAAGAACGAGGACAGGATCACCCTCACTTTTTCGAAAAGGCACTGCAAGGAATTAAAAGTCAGAAATTACAAACCTTCCGTTGAGCCTCTAAAAGTAAAAATGCATGCG
>DATDFI010000038.1:0-8770 GCA_036522695.1 Bacteroidia bacterium
ACTCGACATGCCATGCAGGCCGGTGGTACGACCGCCAATGATGAGCCATTTATTTCCCGCCTGCGCGAAAGCGAAGGAATGATGGCCCGGCAGGTTAGCGTTCACCGCTTCAAGATCAAAAACAAAAGGAGGCTGTGCCCCGAATTGCGCGCTCAGCATTTTTGAAAACCAGCAAAAGAGAAAAAAAATAAAATGCGCGGGAGGCCTCTTCATTTCCATAAAATTAGAAAAAATAAAACCGGCCCGGAAACAAAGTCCGCAAAAACTCCATCTTTTCTTTCTAAATTCGGGACAGAAATCCTGCAATGACCACCGAGGAGATAGCCAAAGCGATCAAGCTCACCGCGCAGCTCATGGAGCTGCACAACGAGAACCCGTTCAAGGTCCGCTCGCTGAGCAATGCGGCCTTTAAACTGGATAAGACCAACGTGAACCTCGAGGGCCTTTCACTCGAGCAGCTTGAAAAAATAGAAGGTATAGGGAAAAGTATTGCCCAGCGCATCATCGAGCTCAATGAAAAAGGAGAAACGGGGGACCTGCGCGCTTTACTCGATAAGACTCCCAATGGAATACTTGATATGCTCAGGATAAAAGGCATCGGCCCGAAAAAAGTGGGGCAATTGTGGAAAGAATTGGGCATTGAGTCGGTGGGGGAATTGTATTATGCCTGTAATGAGAACCGCCTGGTGGCCCTGAAAGGCTTCGGAGAGAAGACGCAGGCACAGGTTAAAAAGGCCATAGAATTCAGGATGGCCAGCGAGGGGAAAACACATTATGCATACGCGCTGCTTGCCGCGCAGGAGATCATTACCGAGATGCAAAAACGCGCAAAGCCGGGTGACATGATCTCTTTCACCGGGCAGATCCGCAGGCGCTGTGAAATAATAGAGAAGATCGAGATACTGGTGGATGAGGAAGCGGAACTCGACCTTACTTTGTTTCAAAACAGCTTCAATATTCGCCAGGAAGTGATCCGTGTTCCGAAAAAAGATTTTGCGGTAAAATTATTCGAGACCACCGCAACAGCAGGGCACCTCGAGAAACTTTCTCTTACAGGAACCCTGAAAGGAAATTCTGAAAAAGAGATCTATGAAAACCTTGGGATGCAATACATCGCGCCCGAGTTACGTGAGGGTTTGAACGAGGTCGATCTTGCCCGCGCACGAAAATTGCCGAAGCTCATAGAGATGAGCGACCTGAAAGGTATTTTACACAATCACACTACCTACAGCGATGGCATCAATACGCTCCGGGAGATGGCGGAGCACTGCAGGAAACTTGGTTACCAATACCTGGGCGTATGCGATCATTCGCGCTCGGCCTTTTATGCGAACGGGCTGGAGCCCGAACGTATCATAGCACAACAAAAGGAAATTGATGAACTCAATAAAGAACTCGCACCCTTCCGCATCTTCAAAGGGATCGAGAGCGATATCCTTTATGACGGTTCGCTCGACTACACGGATGATGTGCTCGCTTCGTTCGACCTTGTAGTGGCTTCGGTCCACAGCATCCTGAAAATGGACAAAGAGAAAGCCACCGCGCGCCTCATCAAAGCCATCGAAAACCCGTATACCACTATTCTCGGCCACCCCACCGGCCGGCTCCTCCTCTCCCGCGAAGGTTATCCCATCGATCACAAAAAAGTGATTGATGCCTGCGCTGCCAACGGTGTGATCATGGAACTTAATGCGCACCCGCACCGCCTCGACATTGACTGGAAATGGATACCGTACTGCCTCGAAAGAAATGTGATGGTCTCCATCAATCCCGATGCACACGAGCTCGAAGGATATGAAGATATGTTTTACGGTATTTGCGTGGCACGAAAAGGAATGCTTACCAGGGAAATGTGCTTCAACGCGTTTACACTGGACCGAATGGATGACTATTTGACGAGCCGCAAGAAAAAGTAATGCCTATCCTGAATTCCATAGCGAGCTGGTGGATGCGGAAACGCATGCACCAGATCGAATTGTTCATGAAATACCCGCATGACGTGCAGGAGGAATGGTTCCGCAAGCTCATCGCATCGGCAGCCGAAACGGAATGGGGAACGAAATACGATTATGCTTCCATTGATTCGGTAAAAGATTTTTCGGAGCGCGTTCCCCTGCAGGATTACGATTCGCTCAAGCCTTTCATCGAACGTATGCGCAAGGGCGAAGAAAATATTTTGTGGCCTTCGGAGACCACCTGGTTCGCAAAATCATCGGGCACCACCAACGATAAAAGCAAATACATTCCCGTGAGCATGGAGTCGCTCGAAGGCTGCCATTACAATGCCGGTCGTGACATGGTGGCCATCCACTGCACCAATCATCCGGAAACGAAATTATTCACGGGAAAGAACCTTTCATTGGCCGGAAGTTTTGTGACCGACAGGCACAATGAGCATGAATCCTACAGCGGTGACCTTTCCGCCATCGTGATCAGCAACCTTCCCATGTGGGCCGAATTCCTTCGCGCGCCCGATCTCAGCATCGCTTTGCTGAGTGAATGGGAAGAGAAGCTCGAAAAGATCGCGCGCGCTACCATGGCCGAGAACATGACGAGCATTGCCGGTGTTCCATCCTGGATGCTGGTGCTGCTGAGGAAAATACTCGACATCAGCGGCAAAAAAAATATTAAGGAAGTGTGGCCCGACCTCGAGGTGTTCTTTCACGGTGGAGTGAACTTCACTCCTTACCGTGAACTTTTCAGGGATGCGTTCGGGAACGCGAACATGAACTACCTCGAGCTGTACAATGCATCCGAAGGATTTTTCGGGATACAGGACCAAAAAGATTCGGATGAGCTTTTGCTGATGCTCGATTACGGCATCTTTTACGAATTCATTCCCATGGAACAAACGGGCAGCGGAAACGACCACGCCATTCCATTGAGCGAGGTGGAGGCCGGGAAAAATTATGCCATGGTGATCTCTACTACTGCTGGTTTATGGCGTTATAAGATAGGCGATACCATACGCTTTACGTCCACTACGCCTTACCGTTTTCGCATCACCGGCCGCACCAAACATTTCATCAACGTATTCGGGGAAGAAGTGATCATCGATAATGCGGAGAATGCTTTGCGGATCGCTTGCGAAAAAACAGGCGCCCTCGTAAAAGAATACACGGCTGGTCCCGTTTACATGAAAGGCCGCGAGAGCGGTGCCCACGAATGGCTCATCGAATTTGAAAAAGAACCCCAAAGCCTGGGGTATTTCACCGAGATGCTCGACAATGCGCTTAAATCACTCAACTCGGATTATGAAGCCAAGCGATATCATAATTTCACACTCAAAGAACCTTTGGTGCGCTCACTCAAACCCGGTACATTTATGCAATGGCTGAAAGTAAAAGGAAAATTAGGCGGGCAAAATAAAGTGCCCCGTCTCTCCAATGATCGTAAATACATTGACGAGATCCTTTCAATAACGGCATAATACTTGTTTTCCTCCGTCATGGTCAAGCGAATCTCATTTTTACTCTTTTTCTTTACAGCATTCGCATTCACGGCAAATGACAGGCTGCAATTTATTTTAGGGTTTCCCGCCAGGGCGGACCTCATCACCACCGATAATCTCGGGAATTTTTATCTCGTAAAAAATGATGTACTGGAAAAGTATGATGAGAAAGGGAACCTCCTGAAAACATACAGTAATAAAACATTCGGGAAGATCGACCAGGTGGACGCCAGCAACCCGATGAAAGTGCTCCTGTTCTACCGGAATTTTTCGCAGGTCATTTTTCTCGACAACACGCTTTCGCTGAGCGGGGAACCCGTTTCCATTGATGCGCTGGGCATACACCAGGCCCCGCTCATCTGTTCCTCCTTCAACAACGGCATGTGGATCTACAATCCCCAGAATTTCGAGCTGGTGCGGGTGGACCAGGACCTGCGGCAAACACAATCCACCGGGAACATCGCACAGGTTGCGGGTGTGAGTATAAACCCAAATTCGCTTTTTGAATACAACAACCATATTTACCTCGGTGATCCGGCCAGCGGGCTCCTTGTTTTTGATGTGTACGGCACTTATTCCAAAACCATTCCGCTTAAAGACATCCCCGCTTTCCAGGTGAGCAACGATAACATTGTTTACATACAGCGCAGGCAGCTCATGAGTTTTAATATGAAAACGCTGGCGCAGGATTCCCTGCCCTTGCCGGACAGCACGGGATTCAGCATGCGTATAGAAAAAGAACGCCTGTATTTACTCGGGAAAACCAGGGTGAACCTGTACCGCGCAAAACAGGAATGAGGAAATGGCTCAAATACATTGCGGCCCGCACCTGGAAGCCTTTCCTCGAAAAAAGACTTTCCCGTACCAACGAATATTCGCACAATGGAATTAAGCTCAGCATTCCCCCGGGAATTTTTCACCCGCATTATTTTTACAGCACCCGGTTTCTCCTCGAACATCTTCTCAGGGAAAACCTCCGTAACAAAACTTTTCTCGAGTTAGGATGCGGAAGCGGGCTTATCTCGCTCGCAGTTTCAAAAAAAGGTGCGCGTGTAACCGCCTCGGACATTAACCCCACAGCTGTTAAAGCATTAAAGGAAAATTCAGGAAAGAACGGCCTGGAGTTGAACATCATTCATTCCGACCTGTTCACTAATATCCCTCCGCAAACATTCGACCTCATTGCCATCAACCCGCCTTATTATAGAGGAAAGACCGTTAACGAGAAGGACCTGGCCTGGTATTGCGGGGAGCATCATGAATTTTTCATCGGCCTTTTCAAAAGCATAAAGGATTTCATGCATCCTTCAACAAAGGTCTTTATCATTCTTTCTGATGACTGCGATATGCCCGCAATAAAAGATATAGCAGCAAAGAACTCCGTCACGCTCCGCGAATCGGCCTCCAAAAGATTCCTGCTCAGCACCGAAAGGATATTCATTATCTGCTGAAAACTCGGCACGGGGCCCTGCTCCACCGTTCCCCTATTTTTTTATCTTTGAAAAGATGAGCGCCTCCTCACTATCCTCTCCGAACATCTCAGGCAACGATCACGTTGCAGCCGCAGTGATTGGCACGCTCATTTACTTCGATCTCTTTCATTATCCCTTAAAATTGCAGGAACTGGTAATGAATTGCCAGCATGTGCCGTCTTCGGAAGAAAGCATCAGGCATGCGACAGGTCAACTCGTGGCGGAAGAAAAAATATTTGTGAAAGACGGCCTTTATTTCCTCCCCGGCCGTGAACAGATCGTGCAACGCAGGAAGGAAGGGAACCTGCTTGCAGAACAATTCATGAAAAAAGCGAAAGGATATTCAGCGCTCATTTCCTCTTTCCCTTTTGTACGATGCGTTTGCATTTCGGGCTCGCTTTCAAAAGGATTCATGGACAAGGATTCGGATGTGGACTATTTCATTATCACCGAGCCGGGCAGGCTTTGGGTGTGCCGGACCTTCCTCGTGCTCTTCAAAAAGATCTTCCTGCTCAATTCGAAAAAATATTTTTGCGTGAATTATTTCGTGGATGAGAATAACCTTTCCATTCCCGACAAAAACATCTTCACCGCTACCGAACTTAGCTCTATCATTCCCGTATACAATTACGCCATGTACAACCGGCTCATCATGGAGAACACCTGGTGCCGCGATTTTTATCCCAACAAAAAGATCGTGCGTACGCATGAAAATATGCCTTACCGTAACGGCCCTGTGAAACGTTTAACGGAGTGGTTGTTGAAAGGAAAGATGGGGGAATGGCTCGATAAAAGATTTTTTGCCTTTACAGTCAAGCACTGGAAAAAAAAATTCTCCTCTTTTGACGAATCGGCCTTTGACCTTAACCTGCGCTCGCGGAAGAACGTATCAAAACATCATCCGCAAGGTTTCCAGTACAAGGTGCTCAATGACCTGGAGAACAACAAACGCATGTACGCTGAACGCTTCAAGGTCTCGTTCCCGAAATGAAGATCCTCTTTTCTCATTCTTATTTCCTGCGTTTCGATCCCAAGCAATGGAAACTGGGCCAGCCTTATGCTCCCCTTGGCACACTCTACGCTGCTGCCTTGTTGCGTGAGCAGGGACACGAGGTCGCTCTTTTCGACAGCATGTTCGCTTCATCGGCACAGGAAGTGGTCCCTCATCTTGAGGGATCGGGACCCGGTGTATTTGTCTGCTGGGATGATGGGTTCAATTACCTCACCAAAATGTGCCTCACCAATATGCGCGAGGCCGCACTGGAAATGATCCGCCTCGCAAAAAAGAACAATTGTACCGTTCTCGTCAACAGTTCCGATTCAGCCGACCACTTTGATAAATATTTAGATGCGGGTGCCGATGCCGTGATCATAGGAGAGGGAGAACAAACACTCTGCGAACTCCTCGGCAGGATCGAGAAGGGAGAAAATATTTTTTCGGTGAATGGGATCGCGTTCCGCAGGAACGGGAAAACGGAGCGGAATAATCCGCGTGAAGTGATGCGCGACCCCGATGCGCTCCCGCACCCGGCCTGGGACCTGGTGGATGTAAAACGTTACCGCGAAATATGGATGAGCAAGCACGGTTACTTCTCCATGAACGTGGCCACTACGCGCGGGTGCCCTTTCAAATGCAATTGGTGCGCAAAACCTATTTATGGAAATCGCTATAATTCTCACTCCCCGCAATACATCGCTGAAGAAATAAAATTCCTGAAAAATAATTTTCACGTTGATCACATTTGGTTTTGTGACGACATCTTCGGGCTGAAGCCGGGCTGGGTAAAAACATTTGCAGAACTGCTTGCCAAAGAAAAAATTCAGATCCGGTTCAAGATACAGTCGCGGGTCGATCTCCTCCTGGAGGATACAACCATTGCTGACCTTTCGCGCGCGGGTTGCGACACGGTTTGGGTGGGAGCGGAGAGCGGTTCGCAAAAGATACTCGATTCCATGGACAAGGGCACACGCGTGGAACAGATATATGAAGCTACCGCGCTGCTGAAAAAACATAACATCAAACCCGCCTTCTTTATACAGTTCGGTTACCCGGGCGAGACAAAAGAAGATATCGCACTCACCATTCGCATGCTCAGCGACCTTTTACCGGATGATATCGGCATTTCGGTCTCCTACCCGCTGCCAGGAACGCTTTTTTACGAGCGCGTAAAAAATGAGCTGAAGGAAAAAGCCAACTGGACCGATTCGGATGAGCTCACGCTCATGTTCCGGAACACCTACTCGAAGGAATTTTACCGGCAATTGCATCGTTACGTGCATAAACATTACCGCAAAAAACAATCGCTGGATACACTTGCGAAAATGCTCCGCCAGCCGTTAAAAATAAATGCTGCAAATATCAAACGTTCGCTTTCCTTTCTCTATTTCACTCCTGCCGCCTTCATTGAAAAACAAAAACTGGACAAGCTCTCATGAACGGGAACGCGCAGGAAGCGCAGGTGAGCGCGGCCTTTTCCACGCAGGCTGCCGCTTTTGATGAGCTCGACAAAGCGAGCCCCATCATCCAATGGATGCGCAAACGCGTTCATGAACATGTGCTGCGGCACGCCAAACCCGGTGGACGCGTGCTTGAATTGAATTGCGGCACCGGCATCGATGCCCTTTTCTTTGCCGGGAAGGGATTCACCGTTCATGCCACCGATAATGCACCCGGCATGCTGGAGGAATTTGAAAAAAAGAAAAAAAGTTCCCCTTCTTCTTCGCGCATTACCACGCAGCAGCTTTCTTTTAATGAACTCAAAAAACTGCAGGGAGAAAAATTCGACCATGTTTTCTCCGACTTCGGGGGATTGAATTGCACAGGAGACCTCTCTTCCGTTTTAAAAAGCATTTCACCTCTTCTTGGCGACCGGGGCCGCATTACGCTCGTGCTTATGCCTGTTGTTTGTCCCTGGGAAATGATGCAGTTCTTTAAGGGTAATTTCCAACTCGCGCGCAGGCGATTCTCAAAAAATGGTGCCGACTCGATAGTGGAGAACACTTCATTCAAAACCTGGTACTACTCCCCAGCGTATGTACGTAAAGCGTTAAAAAATGATTATCGCCAGCTTGCACTGGAAGGCCTTGCTTCCGTTTGCCCTCCGCCCTACATGGAAAATTTTGCAAAAAGATTACCCCGCACACTTCGCTTCCTGCAGCGCTGGGACCAACGCCTGTGCACTTTACCGCCCTTCCGTTCCTGGGCCGATCATTACATCATTACATTAGAAAAGAAATGAACAGGATAAATATTAGTTTTGCACGCAAAATTCCGGCAATGCGTTCTATCCTTTTTCTTTTTTATGCTTTCATTTTTCTCGCTTCCTGTTCCGGCAGCGGTGATAAAAAGAAAGATGCCACCCTCAGTCCAGCCGATTCGGCACTGAGAAAGAATATGGATACGGCCGCTGCAAAAAAAGATTTCACCACCCGTTTTACCGAACTCATCAATACCCTCGGCTCCCAGGACCTCGATGAGCTCAACAAATACATCTCACCCGAATTCGGCCTCCTCATCATCGAATCGGAACAGGGAGCCATGCCGCATTTTCACATGCAAAAGGAGGATAATCAATCGTACCGGCACTGCATCGAGAATATTTGCAACACCATCAGCTTCGATCGCGATCTTCATGAAGAGGACCTGCCGAAGATCGATTGCGGGAGCAAGGACTTTTACACCAAGTCGGGAAGTTTTGTACAGGACACCAATTTGCTGAACGGGAGCGAGATCTGGAAGTATGGTGATCTTTCACCCGATGATCAGAAATTTACGGAGCGGGTGATCGACAGCATCAGTAAAACGGTCATCCTCACCTCGGGCTATACTTTCTACTTCAGTTACTAT
>DATDFI010000039.1:0-4505 GCA_036522695.1 Bacteroidia bacterium
TACTGGAGCCCGATGAAGCCCTCCGAAATGGGACGGTTGGAAAAATTTCCACCGAACTGCGTGATAAGGTCCTTTTCTTTTTTCACTTTCAGGTGCAGGTCGTAAAAGCCCGATTTGTTGTTGAAAGTTGCAGTGGGAAAAATACTTTTGATCTTATCGTCAGAAGCGAGCCGGAAATAATCGGGTTTTAGTTTTTGAATGCTGACCTGTTTGCTCCGGTGACCAAGCTGGTGTTGAACATATTTCACTTGATTCTTCTTCAGCCCCTCCACGTAAATGTTTTCGAAAATAAGCGGGAATTGTTTTTTATGGAAGGCCTCGCGTTGTTTTGCCAGCTCGTTGGGCGCGACACGCCTCAGGATGCACTGCTTGAGCAGCGTGATCTTGGGTTGGGCGGCAACATAGCCGGAATCAATCAGTCGTTTTACATTATCAAAGTTGAATGTAGGTGCATCATTCACATTCGGCTCAATGATCACTCCATTCTGGCAAACGGGGTCGAAATTGGTTTTGGTGAGCAGCATGGTCTTCAGCTGCGAGATGAGGTTGTCCTCATCCGGGGAAGGATCATTGCCTGAAACGTTGCTGCCTACAATGATATCGGGATAAAAATCATCATACATCACGTTCGCAGGAAAGTTATTGTAGATACCTCCATCGTAAAGCAACTTGCCATCCACGGATACCGGCTTGAGGTAAAAAGGATAACTCATGGAAGCGCGTACAGCTAAACCCAGGTCTCCTTCGCGGAAGACCACATTTTTTTTGGCTTCGATATCCGAGGCGAGGCAGCGGTAAGGGACAAAGAGACTGTCGAATTTATAGTGGGCCGATGCAATGAAAGGTGCGGTGATCTCCATGAGTGAGAAATCGAGCGGCACTGGTGAAACAAGGTTGGTGGGCAGGGATGTTTCGATAGCAGAGTCGAGCGCGAGCTTTAGCGTGATCCAGGATGCATCATCATCTTTTCTCTTGAAATAGTAAATGTAACGCTCATCGATCCTCCCGTAAGCCCAGTTGCGGAACTGTTCGGATGTAACGATCTGCTCCATTTGTTCGGGCGAGTAGCCCATGGCGTACAGGGCGCCCACCAGCGCTCCCATCGAGGTGCCGGTGATATAATCGATGGGGATACTGTCGTGCTCCAGCGCTTTTATCACGCCAATGTGCGCAATGCCGCTGGCCCCTCCACCGCTCAGCACCAGCCCCACTTTTTGGGCGTGGGCCGTGATGAATGCGAAAAGAAAAAGACTTAAGAAAAAGATGCGTTGAAGGCGCATGATCAATAGCAAAGCTAACAAAGATTTTTGCTGATTTTCACTCGTAATTAAGACGTGAAAAAGGCCGGCCCGGTTGTCGATAGCGGGTCATTTTAATAAAACAAGGAGGGATGAGAAATAGGCAGGCGCCTTAAGCAGGCGTGAACCATACCAGGAGAACATTTCTCCATCAACCAGCAGCACTTTTGCCTGCGGGCAAGCCATGCGGAATTCTTCCATGTGTTTTTCTTTGAAAGGATAAGGTTCAGAGGAGAGCAGGATGAGTTCGGGGTTCAATTTGCTGAGTTCTTCCATTTTTAGCTCAGGATACCGGGTATAAGTTGGATCGAAAATGTTCTTGAAGCCGCAGCGCCAAAGCATATTGTTAATGAAGGTGTCGTGCCCTGCCGCCATGATGGGGTCTTTCCAGATGATGTACGCGGTGGGGGGTAAGGAGTTGGGAGCAGGGAGAGAGGAGAAGGACCTGAGAATATCTTCTGCAATGGCACCGGCTTTTTCTTTTTTACCGGTGATGGCTCCAACGGAACGGATCATATGCACTGAATGGTCCAGGTTTTTTATGTCACTTATCCAAACGGGATAATGTTTCATCAATTCTTCTACCTGTTCCTGCTTGTTCTCTTCCTTGTTGGCGATAATAAGATCGGGATGGAGCGCTTTTATCTTTTCGAAATTCACATTCTTGGTGCCGCCCACCCGCGTTTTGCCACGGAACATTTCATCCGGGTGAATGCAGAATTTGGTGATGCCCGCCAGCTCATCGTGCAGTCCCAGGTCCCACAATAATTCGGATTGAGAAGGTACAAGGGAGATGATCCTTTTTGGAGGGAAGGGGATTTCTATTTTGCGCTGAAGCTGATCGGTATGGTACAAGGGAGGTTAAACGATTGAATGAGGGGGTTATTGAATTAGTGAATGAGAAAGTTGTTGAATGGAGGGAATGATATATAGTTCAGGTGTTTTTGCGGGCCCGAGCTAATATTTTTGTGAGTTCTCCTGCCTCTTTTAAAAGTTCTCCCGTTGTTTTATTATGCGCAATACCGGATTCGATGAGAAGTTCCAGCCAGAGACATGTTTCGTCTGCTTCTTCCACGGTAATACTGAGTTTGGCGAAGAATTCAGCCTTGGAACGGGCTCTGCAAACAGCACGGTAATTTGCCGCAACAGAAGAAGATGATCTCAATAACTGCCGGCCAATGACCTTCGCTTCATCCGTCACAGGAAGGGTCCTGGAAAGTTTGATCACTTCAAGAGCTAATGATTTTGTGCGCTTTTTTAACGCCTCTATAAACTCTTCCTTATCGCTCATGTTATTCATTCATTCATTCACTCATTCATTCACTCATTCACTCACTCATTCATTCATTCATTCACTCATTCACTCATTCATTTCGTCAGCGCATTGATGATATCGTAACGGGTAACAATAAATGTCTCATCCGTTTTAAAATCGCGTACAAGCACGGCAATATTATCACCGGTGATCATTTGCGAAAGCGAATCGAGGGGTGCTGAAATATCAACGAAAGGGAATGCCGGCTGCATAATGACAGACACAGGCTCTTTTACTATCTCAGGATTTTTTACCACCTGGTTGTATAAATGACGTTCGCTCAAAGATCCCACCATACGACCCGCGTTGGTAACGGGCAGTTGTGAAAAATCATTTTCACTCATCGTCTTCACCGCTTTTTCAATGCTCTCGCTCGCTTCCAGTGAAATGAGCTTGCGCTTTTTGTGCGATGAAACAAGGTCCTTGGCTGTCAATCCTTTTTTATCGAAGAACCCTTTTTCACGCATCCAGTCATCATTGAACATTTTGCCAAGGTAACGCGTGCCGTGATCGTGGAAGATCACCACCACCACATCTCCTTTTTTAAAGCGGTCTTTCATCTGCATCAGGCCTGCCATGGCCGAACCGGCCGAGTTGCCCGCTAAAATCCCTTCCTGCCGGGTGATCTCGCGCGTCATAATGGCCGCATCCTTATCGGTAACTTTTTCGAAATGATCGATGAGGTCGAAATTCACATTCTTCGGCAGGAAATCTTCACCAATGCCTTCGGTGATGTAAGGATAGATCTCATTCTTATCGAGGATGCCGGTCTCCTTGTATTTTTTGAAAACCGAGCCGTAAGTGTCGATGCCCAGCACCTGGACCTTCGGATTCTTTTCCTTGAGATAACGGGCCACGCCACAAATCGTTCCTCCCGTTCCCACACCAGCCACGAGGTGCGTGATCTTTCCCCCGGTTTGTTCCCAGATCTCGGGACCTGTGCTCTCGTAATGCGCCTGTGCGTTGGAAGGATTATCGTATTGGTTGGGTTTCCAGGAATTGGGGACTTCGTTAATGAGCCGTGAGGAAACGGAATAATAGGAGCGGGGATCTTCCGGGTCAACGTTAGTAGGACAAACGATCACTTCGGCACCGAAGGCGCGAAGCGCGTCAAATTTTTCTTTCGATTGTTTATCGGTGCTCGTAAAAATGCATTTGTAGCCTTTGATCACTGCGGCAATCGCCAGTCCCATCCCGGTATTGCCGGATGTTCCTTCGATAATAGTACCTCCCGGTTTTAACGCGCCCGACCTTTCCGCATCTTCTATCATCTTAAGCGCCATGCGGTCCTTGATGCTATTGCCGGGATTAAAGGTTTCCAGCTTAATGAGCACTTCGGCAGGAATATCTTTTGTGAGCTTATTTACGCGTACCATGGGCGTATTGCCTATGGTCTCCAGGATGGTGTTGCAAATTTTTTTCATGATGTTTCTTAACTTCTTGATTCTATTTTGAAATTTCTGAATTCAAATGAAATTTCCCAGGATTGTTTTTCTATACCACAAAGAAAAAGGAATTCGGCTTTAAAATTTTTCTGAACCGGTGTGATATCACAACTTGAAATTTCCAGGCTGTCATATTCTTCCAGCGGGCCAATAGTTATATTATTTGCTTCCCGGAATATCAAATGTTTTGGATCATAATCTTCTTTGACTTCGTTATAAAAGTGTACTTCAACAGGTAAAGTCCTATGGTCGGGGTCGAATGTTATTTTTCCAACCGGTGCGTCATGAAGTTCAAGCGATTTGATCTGTTCCGGAATATTCATTTAATATTTTAACGAATGCAAATTTACGAAGGATAATCGAGAGCGGTGACTCATGAGTCCTGGTTCCGGGGAAATACCGGGCCGGTGAATGCTTAATAACTTCCTTTGCAGGGTTTGTTAGGAT
>DATDFI010000040.1:0-4901 GCA_036522695.1 Bacteroidia bacterium
ATGGTGCAAAATGGGTTTTGGGCGCAGCGCTCAGGCGATATTTATGTGAGTTATGCCCCGGGTTGGCTCGAGTATGGGAAAACGGGAACATCTCACGGTTCTCCTTATCCTTACGATACGCATGTGCCCTTGCTTTGGTACGGTTGGAACATCAGGCCGGGCAGCACGGATAACCCGGTTGAGATCCCGGATATCGTTGCAACACTTTCACTGATGCTGGATGTGCAGTCGCCCGATGGTTGTACGGGACATCCCATCTCCACTTTGGTAAAATAGGTTTTCATGCAGGAGGAGCTGAACGAATTCCCGGACCTGAAAAAACCTGCTCTTCTTTTTTTTCTTCTCGTTCCTTTACTGGTGCTCGTCTTTCGTTCACTGCTGGGTTATAGCGGGCTGTACGGGCAGGATGCGCATGCGTATTTGCGTTACAGTGATTCTTTACTGGATTTTCTCAAATATGGCGAACGTCCCGGTGATTTTACCTGGCCCGTACTTTATCCACTACTTGGCGCAGTTCCTGCTCTTGCGTTAGGAAAAGCGGATCTTGCACTGCAGTTGCTGAGCATGCTGGCATTTTCGGGCTCCCTGTATTTTATTTACAGGACCATTTCGCTTTTATGCAGTAAAAATGGCGCTTTGCTTTTCACCTTGCTGTTTTGCCTGCCCTCTTCCTATTTTTTGCGCATGGGAGTGAATGTGATGAGCGACATGACCGCCATTTTTTTCTGCACCGCCTGTATTTTTCATGCCCTGGCCTTTTCAATGGATAAACACAAACGTCACATTATTCCGGCTATTTGTTTTGCGCTTGCCGCCCGCCTTACGCGCGAGGCATCGGTGATCGTGCTTTGCATTCCCATGGTCGCTTTCGCCATGCAACTGGCCCGGAATTTTTACGGGTGGAGGTTTTTCATTGCGATCGCGATCAGTGCAGGACTTGCTTTTTTGGTCCGGTGGCTTAATCCCAATTACACGATGATCCGTTCGAACCTTTTTGACGAATGGTCGCCATCCAATTTTTTTTTATTGGAGTACGGGAGCCCCGGCAATGGTTTTTTGCATTATCACCTGCCCAACCTTCTTTTTGTATTCACTGTTTTCTTTCATCCAGGCTACCTGTTACTTTCTGCCCCGCTTTTATTTTTTATCCGTAAAGAGGATTTTTCCCGCCCCCAATTATTTTTCTTTCTTCTTCCGTTGCTGATCTATCTTTTTTTCCTGGCAGGTTTTGAACACCAGAACGCCCGGCTTAACGCTTTTATTTTTCCCTCGCTTGCGGTCCTTTTCTTTCCTGCATTCATGCGGGCGATGAGCAAGTTGAAGCGGAAATTCCAATGGATCATTTTTTCTTTAGCGGGGGTCATGCAATTGACCTTATTCTATTTTGCTTTTGATGATTTCCTTTTTGCGAACCGGGAGGAGAAAGCTATCGTGGCATACATCAACGAACATTATCCTTCAGCGCCTGTTTATACCCTGGGAATGGAGGGCCCGTTGATGAGTTATGGTAAGGACCACATCATTCTCTCGCTCGATTCGGTGGATGTGCAGCTAGGCATGAACGCTGTTGTGCTGGTGAATATCCCGGTGATGGAAGTGCAATGGAAGGACCGCAGGCCTATGAAGAACTGGAAAATGCTGCAGGACTCATGCAATGCAAAAAAGGTGATGTCATTTGATAAAGGCTGGGAATTGTATGAGATCCATTGAGCGCGTGGTGATACTTACCCCCGGCTTCCCGGGCGATGAGCAGGACACAGCCAACGTTCCTTACCTGCAGGACCTTGTTTTGTCGTACAAAAGATATTTCCCTTCCGTTGATGTGCTGGTGGTAGCGTGCCAGTATCCTTTTAGGGAAGGCGAATACAAATGGAATGGTGCGCGGGTTTACTGTGCGGGCGGGAAAAATTCAAAATTCCCCGGGAAGTTTTTTACCTGGAGAAAGGTTTGGAAGAAACTGGCCCGTTGGAATTCTGAAAAGAAGATCGACATTATCCACAGTTTCTGGCTCACCGAATGTGCGTTTCTCGCGCAACGATTTGCCAATGCGCACCGGGTAAAACATGTAGCGAGTATAATGGGCCGGGACGTACAGGCATCGAACCGGTATTTTGCTTTTTTGAAGACTGAGAAGATGGAAACGGTAGCTATCTCTTTTTTTCTTGCTGAAAGATTCAAAGAGAGAAGTGGCGCTAATGTTAAGGCTGTAATTCCATTCGGCATCGATCCTGAAAAAATGAAATTCCCGTTGGAGGAGAAAATAGAATACGATATCATTGGGGTCGGCTCATTGATCCCGCTTAAAAATTATTCACTTTTTATAGAGCTTATCGCAGAATTAAAAAAAACGCGACCGGGAGTGATGGCGTGCATCATTGGTAAAGGACCTGAAATGGAGAAATTGCGCGGAAAAGTGGAGCAATTGAAACTGGAAGAGAATGTGGTTTTAAAAGGCGAGATCGCACACGACAGAGTTTTTGAAGAGATGCGCAAGAGTAAGATATTTTTACATACTTCTTCTTTTGAGGGTCAGTCGCTCGTAATGATGGAAGCTTTGTATGCGGGCCTGGAAGTGGTTTGCTTTGATACAGGCCGGCCCTATAACGGTAAAAAGATGAATGTGTGTAATGGAAAGGAAGAGATGCTGAAAAAATTAGAGGGACTTTTGGCTGCTCCGCCCGACCGGAGCTCCATTTCAGTACAAACGGTCAGGCAAACCGCCCAGCAATATTTTGAATTGTATTCAAAGGAATGATGGTGTCTGTCATCACACTCACTTATGATCGCTGTGCGCTTTTAAAGAGGGCCATAGAAAGTGTTCGCGCTCAAACCTTCACGGATTGGGAGTGGATCATCCTGGATGACGGGTCGACCGATGACACTGCACAAATGATCGGGGAATTTAATGATGCGCGCATACGTTATGTTTTTACAGAACACGTGGGTCGTTTGCCGATCTTGCGTAATAAAGGCCTTTCTTTAGCAAAAGGCGGGCTTATCGCTTTTCTCGATTCGGATGATGTTTGGAAGCCGGAGATGTTGGAAGCTTCCGTGAAGATCCTTGACAGGAACCCGGATGTAGGTTTTGTGCTCGCGGATGCAGAAATTGTGCAGGATGGAAAGGTACTGCATCCTCATATTTATAAAGATGAACATAAGGGGGCGCAAAAATTCCTGGTGCCTCTTTTTTCTGATAATTTGTTCGTGATCTTTCCTTCTTCTTTAGTAATGAGGAAGGAGGTCCCCTTTGTGTGCGGTGTTTTTGATGAAAGCCTGAAATTCGGTGATAAGGATATGTTCACGCGAATGGCATATCATTTTAAAGGGAAGATCACCCGGGATGTCCTGGCCACTATTTATCGTCACGGTAAAAATGAATCTTCTTCTGCGCGATTGGGTTCATTGGCAGAGGAGTCATTCAAAGAGGAATTGTTCACCCTCGATCATTTTCTTGCTAAAGGATATATCGGCAAAAAATTCCATGAAAAGTGGTCGGGGGTATACTTTTTCAAACTGGCCGAGTTTTATTATCGTAACGGGCATTTTAAAAAGGCGAATGAAGCGTACCGCTCCTCCCTGCGATACCGCCCTGGAAATGCAAAGGGCATCTATAAATATTTTGCAAGCAAACTGAAGGCGCGTGGCTGATTATCGTATCGAGCGGATCTCAAAGCAAAGATTAAAGGACCTCCTGCCTTTGTATCGTGATGCTTTCAGCAAAAATGTACCGCTTGAATATTTCATTCGGAAGTTCGATACAAATAATTTCGGGGCCGAATGCATAGGCTTCATTGCGTATCATTCGGGTGGACAACCAGCAGCCTACTACGGATTGTTTCCCTGCCGGGTGGTATTCGGTGGTGAGGTTGTTTTGTCGGCAACATCGGGCGATACTATGACGCACAGTGCCCACCGGGGAAAAGGTTTGTTCCTGCAACTGGCTTCACGCACATACGAGCTCGCGAAGGCGGAAGGAGTAAAATTCGCGTATGGCTTCCCTAACCAGGATTCATTGAAAGGTTCCGTGAAGCTGGGATGGAAATATGAAGGAGATCATTTGCGGTTTTATTCGATGAAAATTAAAACACTTCCCATAGCGAAGATCAAGAGGAAAATACGGGGGGATAAGTTACCAGCAAAGATCACCCCGGGTCTTTTTCCCAATTCCCTCGGTGATCACTGCGTTTTGCACGATGAGGCATACAGCCGGTACAAGGCGTATTCAAAAAAGAGGATCGCTAATATAGGAGGAGCAAGGGTGTGGATAAAGGTGGATGGGGTTTTGAAAGTGGGAGATATCGAATGCACTTCGCATTTTGAAATGAGGACTTTCCTTGAGGCATTAAGGGAGTTCTGCCTTTTTCGGGGGATCAATGAAGCACAATTCCTTACGAGTAAGGACACCTGGCTCGATAAAGGCTTGTCGGAGCATTTAAAAGGTATGGATGCTTTCCCGGTTGGCCATTTTGATTTTGATGCCGGGGGAAGGGATTTGAAATTGATGAAATACAATATGTGCGATCTTGATACATTTTAGCCCGGGGTATGGTGTGAGGAGTGTTTTTATTATAAGATTGTTTCTGCAAATGCGTTATCCTGCTTTCTTTTTGTTTTTAGCTATTGGAGAGATGCGTGCCCAAACGGATACTCTTGTCCTCACCTTCGATCAATACAGGCAAATTGAAAAGTACGGAGGTGTTTCTTCTTTTATCGAGAACCGCGGCAATTCATCCGATACGATCTTGTATTGGGGCGGAGTGAGATACACCGTAAACGATCTTTCTCCCGATAAAAAATTCGTCCGCAATTATTTTATTGCCTGTGAAAAACTGGAGTGCATAAAAGCCCTTGGACCCAGGGGGAAGGTGTTACGCATTTATCATACCGATGGCGAGACCTAT
>DATDFI010000041.1:0-3471 GCA_036522695.1 Bacteroidia bacterium
TTGCCGCTATCCTTCGTGCAGCTTATTGCCAGCAATAAACAGGAAAGAGAAATAAGCCTGGTAACGGGAATGTTATGCAGAGAACCTATCATCATCATAAAGACGAATAAGAATATTGAAGGGTTGCAGTGAAAGCCTTAATTCACCGGTTCTTCTGCCACTTCCTCCTTCGAATAATCCTTCACTACGTTATAAAGTGTGTCGCGCTCAATGGGAACACGCTTCACCTGCCTGATCAGGTCCACCAGCTGTTTGGTGGTGAGCGCAGGATTTTGCTCCTCCGCACCGGCCATGCTGTAAATTTTTGTACTGTCGTCAATGGTGCCGTCAATGTCATCCACACCGAAGCTTAACGAGAGCTGGGCAACAGTGCGGCCTATCATAGGCCAGTATGCTTTGATGTGGGCGAAGTTGTCCATGAAAATTCGCGCCATCGCGTAATTCCTCAGGTCCTCAACAACACTAACTTCAGGCACATCGCTCATCTGGTTATCCTTGTTGCGGAACTTGAGCGGGATAAAAGTATTGAAGCCGGCTTGGCCTGAGGTTCCTCGAAGACTCCTGTCCTGCAATTCGCGCAGGCGGTTCATATGGTCGATGCGGTGTGCGAACGTTTCAACATGCCCGTACAACATGGTTGCGTTGGAAGGTATTCCCAGCTTATGCGCGGTCTCGTGTATCTCCAGCCACTCTTCACCCGTACATTTATCTTCCGATATTCTTTTTCTTACCTCTTCATCAAAGATCTCAGCGCCTCCGCCCGGCAGTGAATCCAGCCCGTGTTCTTTCAGCACCTTTAATCCTTCTGCATAACTCATCTTCGCCTTGCGTATCATGTAATCCAGCTCCACGGCCGTAAAGGCTTTGATGTGGAGGCCGGGCCTCATTGTTTTGATCTTTTTAAGTATCCCTGCAAAATACATCAGCCCCATTTGCGGGTGAACGCCTCCCACAATATGAACTTCGGTAACGGGTTTTCCCTCGTATTGCTTAATGATCTCGAGTATCTGCTCTTCACCCAGGGCCCAGGCGCCTTCTTTTTGCTTGAGCAACCTCGAGTACGAACAAAATTTACAATCGAACACGCAAATATTCGTGGGCTCCACGTGAAAGTTGCGGTTGAAGTACGTTTTGTCACCGTGTTTTTTTTCGCGCACAGCATTGGCCAGCATTCCCAAAAACGACAACTCGCCTTTTTCGTACAGCAATAAACCTTCAGCCGTGCTGATCCGTTCACCGTTCAATATTTTCTCACTGATGTTCTTGAATTCTTTGGGAAGGGGAATGGAATTCAATAATGCCGCACTGTCGTTCATGATCGTATTTCTTTCTGCAAAGATACCGCTTTAAAATAAAAAAGTCCCCTGTTTTCACAGGGGACTTCCGGGATCAACGCCTGGCTTTTTATTTCACCAGGTTGAATTTTTGTGTCACTCTTCCGGCCGAATTGCTCAGCTCGATGAAATAAGCTCCGTTTTGTTTATCGGTAAGATCGACCTCGAACTTTGCATTGTTCTCCATCTTCATTTCCTTCACCAGGTTGCCCACAATGTCGTACACCTTTACGGTGAGTTCTCCTCCCATGTCAAGCGGATCGATGGTGATACGCCCGGCAGTGGGATTGGGATACAGGTCGAATTTATGGTGAGCGTCAATATCTCCTGTGCTTAGCGGGCTGCACACGAATGACGACTGCAGGGGCAGGCGATACGTTCCATGCTGCATGGCGGTCTGCATTCTCGTTTTCTGGTTATTGGTGAACATCACCATACAGGCATCGGTAACATAATCCATGTAATTCACCCACATGTCACCGTTAGGCCCATTGGTGCAGGTCACGCTCGGGAACGAAGGACAGCCGGCATAATTAGGGCCGTTTTGAGTGGGTGTGTCGGCACAATAATCATTGCCGCAGGTGGCATCGCCCCAGATATGGCGGAGCCCGAGCCAGTGACCCAATTCGTGGGTGGCTGAGCGTCCCTTATTATATGGAGAAGCAACATTTCCCACCCGGCCAAAAGCGTTGTAAAGGATCACCACACCATCAGTAGTTGCGGTGCCGTAAGGCCCAAATAAACCTGCAAGCGTGGAGTTGGATGGGAAAGTGGCATACCCGAGCAATTGATTCCCGAGATTACAAACCCAGATGTTGCAATACCTTGTAGGATCCCAAATGGATGCTGGTTTAATGGTGGCGTCAATATAGGATTGTGAATAAGGCGGTGCGCTCCAGCCCATGGTGTTTCGGTTGATACGGTCGATGCCGGGCTCGGACAGGGTATTGCCATTGGGATCACGTAAAGCCTTGCACCAGGTGATCTGGCAATTGGCCGCTACGGATTGAAATACCGAAGGACAAACAGTGGCAAAATCCGGATTCGTTTTATTGTAATCCTCATTCAGCACATCGAACTGTGAGTTCACTTGCGTTTGGCTGATGTTGGAGCCGGAGCCCACGCTTTCACCATTATTGATGATATGCACGATGCACGGAATGGTGTAGGTGGCTTGCGGGCTGTTAGGGTCCGCAAAGCGTTCCGCAATTTTTTGCTGGATCCAATCTTCGTATTCGAGGGGAAGAATAGGAGTTCCGCAGGTGCGTTGCTGCGCGAAGGCGGGTGCGGCAGCTAAAAATAAGGCAAGGGGCAGTAAATATTTTTTCATGCGAGGCAGTTTTGGTTTGAAAACGATTTGATGTTTACGAATGTACAAACATATTCAAAAAAAAACAAGAGCGCCCCGTTTAACGGAGCGCTCCCGGAAATACGCTGCAGCTTAACGATTACCGGTTAAGCACAAGCTTTTTAGTGATGGATTCACCGTTCGCGATGATCTCCACAAAATAAACACCGTTTGTTTTGTCCGAGAGATCGAAAGAGAAGGTGTTATTGGTAACATCGTTCTGCTTCACATAACCGATGGTGCGGCCGATCACATCGAAAATACGGATCTCGATATTCTGTGCGCTGGGCAGTGAAGTATTCACGTATACCATCCCGTTAGAAGGATTCGGGAACAGGCTGATCTCCGAATTCAGGTCGATGGAATTGATACCGGTAGAAGCCTGGATATTGATATCATCAATGTAGAGCTCGTCACCATACTGTGAAAGAGAACGGAACATGATCATCGCGTTGGTATAAGAAGCATACGGAGCGAGTGAAATGGTTTCCATTCTCCATTGATTGGCAGTGGGAACAAAAGCATTATTGGTATTGGGAACGGGTGTTGCCGTTGAAAGATTCACGCCTCCTTTGTAATACATGGAGGTCCAGGTTTGCCCGCAGTTGTTCGAGATCAATACGCGTAAAGAATCCGTAAAGTTCTGCGCGGGGTTGGTCTGCTGGTAATAAGTATACGCTACCTGGAAGGTAAGCACCGGGTTGGTTTGCGTAGTAAGATTCAAAGGCAACAGGATCATGTCGTCCTTTTGTCCAACACCGGTTTGATAAGTGAAGTTATCCATATAAG
>DATDFI010000042.1:0-10055 GCA_036522695.1 Bacteroidia bacterium
AGGGAAAATACAAATCATTCTTTTCTGGTTTTACTTTTCCCGGGTGGAGCAGGACCGCGCTTGTAAATAATGAGCCCGTTCAGGAAATTACGAAGCAACTGATCACCGCAGGGAACATAATTTGGATGACCTTCTTTACGAAAGATTGCGCTCAGCTCGCTCTTCGTCACCTCAAAATCCACAAGCTTTAAAATCTCAATGATGTCCTCGTCTTTCAGTGCGAGCGCGACACGGATCTTTTTGAATATATCGTTATTGGTAAGCACAGGTGTTTTTAGGTAAAGGTAAGATTAATCCCGCGGGGTGTGGTGGTGGAGATTTCCTATTTGCCGAAGGTGGAGAACCCAAGACTCTATATTAAAGATGTCTCTACTCATGTTCGTGCCATTATTACGCAAATTGAGTTGCTTTTTGAAAACAACAGGCAGTGTTAATATTAACCGCTTGTCCCGCTGCCGGGTCGCAGGAGCTCCTTCATCAGGTGGGTGGGTGGTAAGAGCTACAAGGAATGAAAGCGAATATGCCCTAAGCGATTTTAGTCATATCTCTTCGGCAGGTTCAAGGGGTTCTTACCCCCGGATATCCTGTCAAAAGAAAAAATGACTTCAAGATTAATTACAAAAATAAAGGAGAGCATTTGCCCTCCCTTATTTTCCGGATGTTACTTAATAACTCCATTTGCTTTTTGATTGTCGCCCCTGATTATTTTAACGTGAAGCTTATAGTAGCCGAAGTTATCATCGTGCTTCGAATCCCAGGCAATGAGATACACCTCACCATCCTTATTAATACGTGCCGAATTTAATTCAGACAAGTCGCCATTCGATTCGTCCTGTATTAAGAAAAAACCATGCTGCACATGCGCAGGATAATTCTTCTTGATACGAGTTCCATCGCCTTGTATCCAACGCTTATGCCCACCGCTATTATCGCCCCCACTAAAGTAGGGACCTTCGGATCCGGGCAGGCAAATCAGAACGCCTCCCTCTGCCCTTGCTTTTAATCCGTCTGAAGGATCAACACCGAAGGCATCCCTTCTCTTTGTCTTTACCAATTCCGGTTTGAAATATTGCTGGGCAAATGCTTCCGCTTTTCCAATGAAAGGAGCCGCCTCAGGGTAGCCTTCCAGTTCAGCACCTAATTTTAACCCCTCCGCCACGACACCTATCAGGCTATTCGTGTATTTATTCTTTTCACTCTCTGAGAAGGATGCTAACCCGGCTGCAGATGTAACTTGAATCCAATCCCCGGCCTTCATCCCTTCAATGGAGATTCCCTTATTATCGGCAGCATTGAGATATAGGATCAGGAGCGTTTCCTTTTGGCTTCTGTCCCATGTAATAGACTGGCCAAAGCCATCCGGTTGCTTGTCATCGATCCTCATGACCTGTGTTCCAGAAACATTTCCTGTTCCCATTTGCCTCGCGGGCACCATTACCGCATGTGGGTTCGAGGTTCTCAGCATTTCAAACATCTTGTTACTTAGTTTAACTGTTGGCATTTTTGTTTCCATGATTTTTTGATTTTAAATGGTTTAACTTACATTTTATTCTTCCTAGGAATTTTATGCCGCAAATATTCACCAAGACAAGAGTGATCCGAAATTGATTTTTGAAGCGTAATTTTTGCTACTGGCAAATTTTGATATGCAGGCACCCGCAGTTGGGGCCTTTGTATTAAATTTTAGGTCGATTCCACAAATTACTTTCGGCAGAAGTATTTCTTTGCAAAAAATGAAATTGCAAAGAATTGATTTTTACAAAAACTTTTTGAATGAATTAGTCGACAGAGTAGGCCGAATAGGCCGCCAAGGTCCAAAGTAGGGTTGGTTTGGGAGAATTAAAATAGAAGGAACTCACAGGATGCGGAAACATTTCACGTTAATGGGATCGTCCTTGAGTACGTATATGCTTACGGTTTGTGCGCGGGAGGTAATGCAGGCGCACATGGCCAGGAACAAAAAAAGATTTCGCAGCATGACCGGGTCTTACGGGCAAGGTAGCGAGTAGGTTAAAGGGAGGACTTGGTATTTTGGGATACCGTCAAGTTGGTAGGGAGGCACCGGGAAAAGAACAAAATAAGCCAGACCTGGGTCCCGGGGAAACATATCGGTTCACTCATTTATTTTTTGGATGGAAGAGGATCGCATAGTGCAAAATGTCTGCCAGGCCCTTGCCGTAAGACGCTTAAATTTTTCTAGCTTCGCGCCTACCATCCCGAGGTTTGAGAAGTATAGTTCTCAAATTTCACATGCAGTTTGCGGATGTAAGCTTTACCGCCTCTTTCTTTGAACATCCCGATTCCGGTTATGCCGTCCTTGAGATAGAATGTCAGCTCCTGGATCTCCAGGTAATCGATCTCAAAGCCATCCCGGTCGGTGCGGTAACAGAGGTTGAAAAACTGGTTTTGGATGGCCAGCGGTGATTTGAATTGCTGGTGGCTCTTTAGCGGTTTGCCGGTCGACATCTCGTTCCTGTCGGTGATATCCATTACCCATTGCGCCCCGCAGTCGAAAAACAACTGGTCCAGTTTTCCCAGGGGCAGCTGGTCACCGCCCAGGGATTTCCCTTTTTCACGAACACAGGCAAGAGTTTGGCAGGCACAGATCGAGATCGTATAATCAGCAGTTGAACAACTGTATTTTGTCGAGCCATTCAAACTCACCTCCTGCTTCGGAACATCGTCAACAAAAGAGACTTTTGCAGATGAAGGTTTGGAACTTGTTAGTTTGATCAGCCTATAAGCGATGAATAAGCCTGCGCCTGAAACCGAAATGGTCATTTTGTTTCCCGTTTCTACATCCGCTCCTATAGTAGCATTTTTATAAACTTTAAAGAGGCTCGCGCGCAGGTCTGCCGCTCTGGTCTTATCCACCGTAAAACCTACCTGGTCTGCCAAGATGGCCTCATACAGGATCACCCTGCCGATACAGTTCTTCAGGTAATTACCGTCCTTAACCTTAACCACCCGCACCGAAGCAAGCTCGATGGTAGAGTTCAAGCTGCTGGAAAAGCCAGCATCGGCACTCAAGGACTTGGTGATGGTACCCTCGGCCCCGCTCTTAAAGTTCTTATCGTTAGCAGAAGTGAAACTAACCACGGAGCCCGTGGTATCGAGCATCTCGCTGCTTACGCCCTCGCCCACCGGGCCTGTAACATCGTTCCAGGTTGCGCCTATAGGGAGCTTGCTTTTAGGGATCTTCATTAAAGTATACCCATCAAAAAAACCGGTTGATTGTCCACTAACTGTTCCCGGCACCATGTAAGCCGCAAATGCCAAAGCGCAAATACTTACCCGCTGTATCCTTTTCATTTTTTTATTTTGACCTTAATGATACGTATAATCGGGTTGTGTTCTCCAGCCTGTTTCAAAAAAAATTAGGCAACCGGGGATCTGTTTCCTTAAAATGGTCTTGGAAAATTGGCGGGCATAAGCACTACCATAGCGCAGAGAATTTGAGAGGAGCGATCATACTTCTACCGTTGAGGTGGGAGCACCCGAAGAGATTTGAACTCCAAACCTCCTTGTAATCCCGCTGGGATTCCCTGTCTGCCGACATGCAGGGAACCCCGGACCTCTATATTAAAGATGCAAGCAGAACAGAGAGGGAACACGTTGTGCGAGGGCGCTTATCCAGGTGAACGTGAACAGCGCGATAAAGAAGTTACGTAGTATGACAAGGTTTTACGGGCAAGTTACAGTATGGTTTTACAGGAGAACTTGGCATTTTGTATACCCGGGGATTTGGGGAAAGGTATGATCCCGTTGGAATTTGAAGTTGGACCCTTACAAAAAAAAACAACTGCAGCTGAACTTACAATAACCTTGTCTATTCCGCCTTTGTGCCTTGGAGCAATTCGTCAATCGTTTCCTTCATTTGTATTTGCAACTTATACACTTCGATTTCTGCTCGAATAGAGTCCCACCCCATGTTATACCTGGCAATCTTTCTCTTAGCCTCATAGGAAACTGACCCATTCATCTTATTAATAAAACCTATAACTAATTTATAAAAGGCCTTATTATTTACTAAATGCAACTGTTCTTCTTTTTTTGAGATTGTAAACTCTTTAAAAAAATCAAATGCACTAATGTCGAATGAACTATTAATTAAAAGTTTATTCCCCACTTTCCTAAAGGAATATAACATTTTTAAGTAATCCAAGGGCGTTAGTCGTCTAAACTTTTCCGAAGCCGTGCTAGTCTTAAAGAACTTTTTGGAAGCCCAGATAATTGTTGGATTATTATAGAAATCGTTCAACTCCTCCGAATTAAATTTTTCCTTCATCTTAAGTCTATTGTTAAGCATTTCTAAGATGAATTCCGGAAGGATTAGTTTTCTAGCTTCATTAAGCGATTTCCTATGCTTCTCTATAATACTATATATCTTCCTTCGTTCATAATATTTCAGATGCTTTGCAATTGCAAGAATCTCCTTTTCCAGATCACCAATTGTTTCATCAATTAATGGGAGTAAAAACTCATTCTTCCTTTTAAAGCTTAATCCTTTGTCATTAAGAATTGGAACCAAAAGTTCAGTAATAGTCCTATTAAATGGTTCCAAGTTATCAGCCAAACTCACATATAAAAGTGGGTCTATACCTTTGAGGTGCTTTAGAGATTCGTCATATGACTTCTTTAAATTGGCAATTTTATCATGATCAACTTTAAAATGCCTTTTAGCAAAATAGGGCACTTCTAGTAATAATTCATCAGAAGGATCCTTTCCTCTTAAGAAAACCTGAAAAGCTGATAGTTCACTCCAAATATGAAGCAGATTAGAAATAGCTACCCTTACTTTTCTATACTGTTCTTGACGTCTATCATATTTCTTCTCTCTAATAAGAAAGAAAAAACTAATAAATATGGAAACAATTATTGCAATTGCTTCCCAGTTATCAAATGGCCCTTGCATTAAAATCATTTTATTTTAAGACAATCGGATTATTTAAATCGTTGCATAAAAAAAGGGAAGCTTATCGCTTCCCTCGTTTATTTATTTGTGATTTTCCCTACGCCTCCTCTTCCACCTCAGCCTCTCTCTTAGAAGCCATCAGCTTATCATACTCTTCCTGTGATCCCACGATGATCTTCTCGTAAGAACGCAGTCCGGTACCGGCAGGGATGAGGTGACCTACGATCACGTTCTCCTTCAGGCCGAGCAGCGTATCCACTTTTCCTCCAACTGCTGCTTCGTTCAGCACCTTCGTAGTTTCCTGGAAGGATGCAGCCGAGATCCAGCTGTTGGTTTGCAGTGAAGCACGTGTGATACCCTGCAGGACGGGGTTAGCCGTAGCCGCCTGCGCATCACGCGCGGTTGCCGCTTTTTTATCTTTACGCTTAAGCATGGAGTTGATGTCGCGGAGTGAACGTGCCGAAACGATCTGTCCCGGTTTCAATTCATCACTTTCGCCTGCATCTTCCACCACTTTCATTCCGAACACGCGGTCGTTCTCATCCATGAAGTCGCTCTTGTTCACCAACTGGCGCTCGAGGAACATGGTATCGCCCGGGTCGGAGATCTCCACCTTGCGCATCATCTGGCGCACGATCACTTCAAAGTGCTTGTCGTTAATTTTCACACCCTGCAAGCGGTACACCTCCTGCACCTCGTTCACCAGGTACTCCTGCACCGCAGTAGGACCTTTGATGGCGAGAATATCGCTGGGAGTGATGGCACCGTCAGAGAGCGCTTCACCGGCTTTGATGTAATCGTTCTCCTGCACAAGGATGTGCTTGGAGAGCGGTACGAGATAACGTTTTGATTCTCCCGTTTTGCTTTCCACCACCACTTCGCGGTTACCACGCTTGATCTTACCGAAAGAAACTACACCGTCAATTTCGGAAACAACAGCGGGGTTGCTGGGGTTACGCGCTTCGAACAACTCGGTAACACGGGGCAGACCACCGGTGATATCACCTGTCTTACCTGCGGTGCGCGGGATCTTCACGAGGATCTGGCCGGGCTCAATTGCTGCACCCTGGTCAACCACAACGTGAGCGCTCACAGGAATGTTATAGGTCTTGAGCACTTCGCCCTTGTTCTGAATTTTGATCGCGGGGTTCTTGCTCTTGTCCTTACTTTCAATGATCACTTTTTCCTTGAAGCCTGTTTGTTCGTCAGCCTCTTCGCGGAAGGTGATGCCTTCTTCAATATTATCGAATTCAACGCTACCACCGAATTCGGAAACGATCACCGCGTTGTAAGGATCCCAGTCGCACAGCAGCTGGCCCTTCTTCACCTTGTCACCGCTCTTCACGTACAGCTGCGAACCGTAAGGGATGTTGGCAGTGGTAAGGAGGATGTGCGTGTTCGAATCGATGATGCGCATTTCAGTTGAACGGCCTATCACCACTTTCACTTTCTCACCGTTCGGGTTTTTGCGGTCAACGGTACGCAGCTCATCGATCTCGATGATGCCATCGTATTTCGCTTCCACCTTTGAAGCGGCAGCAATGTTGCTCGCGGTACCACCCACGTGGAAGGTACGCAGTGTAAGCTGTGTACCCGGCTCACCGATGGACTGTGCAGCAATAACACCCACTGCTTCGCCCATCTGCACCATGCGGCCGGTGGCGAGGTTACGTCCGTAACATTTCGCGCACACGCCCAGCTTGCTTTCGCAGGTGAGCACGGAGCGGATCTCAACGGTTTCGATCGGTGAATCTTCGATCTTCTTCGCGAAATCTTCAGTGATCTCCTTACCGGAGTTGATGATGAGCTCGCCCGTGATCGGGTGATACACATCGTGCACTGCAGTGCGACCGAGGATACGATCGTATAATGATTCAACTACTTCGTCATTGTTCTTCAATGCACTTGCAACGAGTCCGCGCAGTGTGCCGCAGTCATCGGAAGTGATGATCACGTCCTGTGCCACGTCAACAAGCCTGCGGGTGAGGTAACCTGCGTCAGCCGTTTTAAGAGCGGTATCGGCAAGACCCTTACGCGCACCGTGCGTAGAGATGAAATACTCAAGGATCGAAAGACCTTCACGGAAGTTGGAGATGATCGGGTTTTCGATGATCTCACCACCACCCGAGCCGGATTTCTGCGGCTTGGCCATCAGTCCGCGCATACCGGAGAGCTGCTTGATCTGTTCTTTGGATCCGCGAGCGCCCGAGTCGAGCATCATGTACACCGAGTTGAAACCCTGGCGATCGTTGCTCAAACGGTCGAGTACATATTTTGTAACGCGTGAGTTGGTATGCGTCCAGATGTCGATGATCTGGTTGTAACGTTCGTTGTTGGTGATGAAACCCATGTTGTAGTTACCCAACACTTCGTCCACCTGGTCGTACGCCTGCTGGATGAGTTTTCCTTTTTCTTCGGGGATCAAAATGTCACCGAGGTTGAAGGAGAGACCACCACGGAATGCCGTCATGAACCCGAGCGTCTTGATCTCATCGAGGAAGCGTGCTACGGTAGCCATGTCGGTCTTCTTCATGATATCGTTGATGATATCACGCAGCGACTTTTTAGTGAGCAGTTCGTTGATGTAACCTGCTCTTTTCGGCACCACCTGGTTGAACAATACGCGTCCAACGGTAGTTTCGATGATTGCAGGAACCATCTTGTCACCTTCTTTGGCATTATCCACTTTCAGTTTGATGATGGCGTGCAGGTCAACGCGTTTTTCGTTGAGCGCGATCACCACTTCATCAGCCGAATAGAAGGTCAGTCCTTCACCGGCTACTTTTTCTTCTTTGGTGGATTTTTTTGCTTTGGTCAGGTAATACAGGCCAAGCACCATGTCCTGCGAAGGCACCGTTACCGGGAACCCGTTGGCAGGGTTCAAAATGTTGTGCGATGCAAGCATAAGGAGTTGCGCCTCGAGAATAGCAGCGTTGCCGAGCGGAACGTGAACAGCCATCTGGTCACCGTCAAAGTCGGCATTGAACGCAGTACAAACGAGCGGGTGCAGCTGGATCGCTTTACCTTCGATAAGCTTGGGCTGGAAAGCCTGGATACCGAGGCGGTGCAGCGTGGGGGCACGGTTCAGGAGAACGGGATGTCCTTTCAGGACGTTCTCGAGAATGTCCCACACGATGGGCTCTTTGCGATCAACGATCTTCTTCGCGCTTTTCACCGTCTTCACAATTCCTCTTTCGATAAGCTTGCGGATGATGAATGGTTTGAAAAGTTCGGCTGCCATTTCTTTGGGCAGACCGCACTCGTGCAATTTCAATTCAGGACCTACCACGATCACGGAACGTGCGGAATAGTCGACACGCTTACCGAGCAGGTTCTGGCGGAAACGACCTTGTTTTCCTTTGAGTGAATCGGAGAGCGATTTGAGCGCACGGTTCGATTCGGTTTTCACAGCATTTGATTTGCGTGAGTTGTCGAACAGC
Source organism: Bacteroidia bacterium (assembly GCA_036522695.1). Taxonomy (GTDB): domain Bacteria; phylum Bacteroidota; class Bacteroidia; order JADZBD01; family JADZBD01; genus DATDFI01. The sequence continues at coordinate 8,356 of DATDFI010000042.1, forward strand.
GAATCCACGGCTTCCTGGAGCATACGTTTCTCGTTACGAAGGATCACATCGGGAGCTTTGATCTCGATGAGGCGCTTCAAACGGTTGTTGCGGATGATCACCCTGCGGTACAGGTCATTTAAGTCGGAAGTAGCGAAACGTCCTCCATCGAGCGGAACGAGCGGGCGCAGTTCCGGTGGGATCACCGGCACCACTTTCACGATCATCCACTCGGGACGGTTCTCGATGTTCTTGTTAGCCATGCGCACGGCCTCCACCACGTTCAAACGCTTGAGCGCTTCGTTCTTGCGCTGCTGCGAAGTTTCGGTGTTGGCTTTGTGGCGCAGCGTGTAGGAAAGTTCATCGAGGTTGATGCGCTTCAACAATTCGTAAAGCGCTTCAGCACCCATCATGGCAATGAACTTGTTGGGATCATTGTCATCGAGGTATTGATTTTCTTTAGGAATGGTATCGAGCATGGTGAGGTACTCTTCTTCCGAGAGGAAATCGAGGTACTTCACTCCGTCAGCCGCTTTGATACCGGCCTGTATCACCACGTACCGCTCGTAATAAATGATCATGTCGAGCTTTTTGGTGGCGAGTCCGAGCAGGTAACCGATCTTATTCGGCAGCGAACGGAAATACCAGATGTGAGCAACAGGCACCACCAGGTTGATGTGGCCCATGCGCTCGCGTCTTACTTTTTTCTCCGTTACTTCCACACCGCAGCGGTCGCATACGATGCCTTTGTAACGGATGCGTTTGTATTTACCGCAATGACATTCCCAGTCTTTCACGGGACCGAATATCCTTTCGCAGAATAATCCGTCACGTTCGGGTTTGTAAGTACGGTAGTTGATGGTCTCAGGCTTGAGCACTTCACCGCTCGACCTTTCGAGGATCGCTTCGGGCGATGCCAGGCTGATGGTGATCTTCGAGAAGTTGCTCTTGAGTTTTACATCTCTTTTAAAAGCCATGTTTTTTCTCCTTTTATTTTTGGTTCAATTGATTTGCTTAATCGTTCTCCACACAAACACGCTTCGTGAGCCTCAGCGTGACATCCTGCAGAGATTAATCCATGTGTACGTTGAGTCCCAGTCCACGTAATTCGTGCAACAATACGTTGAACGATTCGGGAATACCCGGTGTGGGCAGGTTCTCGCCTTTCACTATGGCCTCGTATGCTTTCGCACGGCCCACCACGTCATCCGATTTGATGGTAAGGATCTCCTGGAGGATGTTGGCGGCACCGAATGCTTCGAGCGCCCACACTTCCATTTCCCCGAAACGCTGTCCACCGAACTGCGCCTTACCACCCAGCGGCTGCTGCGTGATGAGAGAGTACGGACCGATGGAACGCGCGTGCATCTTGTCGTCAACCATGTGTCCGAGTTTCAACATGTAGATGATACCGACTGTTGCGGGCTGGTCGAAACGCTCGCCTGTTCCTCCATCGCGGAGGTAAGTGCGGCCGTAACGGGGAAGTCCTGCCATGTCGGTATACTTGTCTATCTCTTCCATGGAAGCGCCATCGAAAATAGGCGTTGCGAATTTGAGTCCCAGTTTTTCACCGGCCCATCCGAGCACGGTCTCGTAGATCTGCCCCAGGTTCATGCGCGAAGGCACGCCCAGCGGGTTGAGTACGATGTCAACCGGTGTTCCGTCCTCGAGGAACGGCATCTCTTCTTCACGAACGATACGTGCAACGATACCTTTGTTAC
>DATDFI010000043.1:0-2099 GCA_036522695.1 Bacteroidia bacterium
AGTATTTTATGTTTCTTCGCGATCTTTCCAAGCAACTCGAGGTCGATGATGTCGAGCCCCGGATTGGATGGTGTTTCCACGAAAAGCATCTTCGTATTTTTTTTGATCAGTTTTTCTATGCTTTCCGGCTTTTGAATATCAAAATACGAATGCTCTATTCCCCATTTCGGAAAAAATTTGGAAAGCACGGTGTGCGTGGATCCGAAAATAGAACTGCAGCTCAACAGGTGATCGCCTGTTTTCAGTAATGCGATCATGCTCGCAAAAACAGCGGCCATGCCCGATGCCGCTGCATAACCGGCCTGCGCGCCTTCCAGCGCGCACATCTTATCGGTGAACTCCTGGACATTGGGGTTCGAAAAGCGGGAATAGATATTCGCTTCCTTCTCATCAGCAAAAGCCGCGCGCATCTCCTCCGCGTTATCGAACATGAAACTCGAAGTGAGGTACAGCGGTGAAGCGTGTTCCATGGCCTGCGTGCGCGCGATTTGCGTGCGCACCGCTTTCGTTTCGAATCTTTTATTTTTCTTCTTACGCATCAGTTCATTCTCCGGGTCTCAGTTCTCCCGCCCCCGTACTCCTCACTCGTTAACCTTTACTTCATAAGTGATCTTCGTTCCGGCTTTTTCCAGCGTAGCCGAAACCGAACAATATTTTTTCATGGATAGCTCTACGGCACGTAAGGCCTTATCCTTTTCAATTTTCCCTTTCAGCTTAAAAACAATATGAGCGGTAAGCCACAGTGCAGGTTCCTTGCCCTTTTCACGATCCGCATCGATCGAGATTTGAAAATCCTCGATCTCCTGTTTTTGTTTTTTCAGGATAAGAATAACATCAATGGCACTGCATCCTCCAATGGCCATGATGAGCGTTTGCATGGGACGTACGCCTTTATTGTGCCCGCCAATATCGGGCGAGGCATCAAAGTGCATCGTTGCGCCTTCTTCGTTCTTCGCTTCAAATAAAAAGGCATCGTCCAGTCGTTTCAGTTCTACACGCATAGAAAATAATTTGTAGTTGATCAGTATTCAAAAGTAAATAAAAAGGATAAGGAATGGGTTTAGCGGGCAAGTTATTCATAAGTGACCTTGCGGATCATTCTCAAAGGATAGTAAGCCATTGAAAAGCTGATGAAGAATAATATTGTAAAGGCAGCGAGGCGTGTAACCAGGAAATGAAGGTCATGCCCCGTGATCTTAAAGAAGGAGATAATAGAGTAAGCGGTCATTCCGAAAATAAAAAGTGCATCGATGAAAGTAATGATGCCGCATAGGGTTGTGAAAAAACCGATGATCTTTTTTTTCTTTTTGATGCCCTGGATAGGATGGTCGATAACATCAGGGCCGGCTATTGGTTCGTTGAGTGAAATATGGTCAAATGTGAAAATACTGAACCAGATCGGTGCAGCCGAAGGAAGCAGGAGAAACAGGAACTCGAGCAGATCTTCTTTAATAACACCGCTTCCCGCGTCCTCGTAGAACGACCAGAAGAAAAAAAGGATGACTGAACTGCCCACGAGGATATTCAAAATGGAAAAAAGCCTGAGCATATCGATTTTCCATTAAAAATACGATTATTCGTAGTTTTGCCCGCTTGTCGCTACACACGCACATACACGATCAACCCTTCCAACTCGAATCGGGCAAAGAACTTCCGCGCATCGAGATCGCGTATCACACGTACGGTGAATTGAACTCCTCGCGCAATAACGTGGTGTGGATCTGCCACGCGCTCACAGCCAATTCCGATTGCCTCGACTGGTGGAGCGGGCTGGTTGGCGAAGGGAAGGTTTTCGATCCCCGCAACTATTTTATCGTATGCGCGAACATTCTCGCGTCCTGCTACGGCAGTTCGGGACCATTGTCAGTAAATCCGAAAACAAACAAAAAATATTTCAGCGATTTTCCAGAAGTGACCATCCGCGACATGGTGAATGCACATATCGTTTTACGCAAACACCTCGGCATCGAAAAAATAAATATTGCAGCTGGCGGGTCCATGGGAGGATACCAGGTGATGGAATGGGCATGCATGGAACCCGGTGTGATCGAAAAAATGGTGCTCACCACTACGAGTCCCCGCGAGAGCGCATGGGGTAT
>DATDFI010000044.1:0-3971 GCA_036522695.1 Bacteroidia bacterium
CCTGTGCCAGTATTCCCAATTGCTTGTGTGAGTGGGAAAGTAAATTGAAAAAGGGAGATAATCTTATTCTGTGCGCGTTCGGGGCGGGCTTTACGTGGGGTGGAGTTTACGTGAAGTGGGCGTACTGAAATTTACGCTCAATTTTTAGCCGGCAGGTCAGCCTTTCCCCTTTTTTCGAGGGAACGGAAGTTTTTGATCTTTTGGATAAAGGATATAATCCATCGCCAGCCGGAACCCCACGTGCATGGAACGGAACCCTTTTTCTTCATTATGAAATTCAGGATCACCCGGGAGCGTATACCCCCATTTTTTTTCATCCTTAAAATAAGTGGAATGCAAAGTCTTTACAGGATTTCCCCAGGATGTTCCGGTATAGAGAGCACCAGTGCTGCTTAAAATAAACTCACTCGCGTTACTTTCGAGCTTATACATTCCGTAGTTGGAAGGATTGCGTTCCTTTTCATTGCTGCTTTCATCATTCACCGGCTTTAAACCCAGCTTCGACAGTTCGGGAACGATCGTATCATCGCCCATCTTTTCTTCCTGTACGAAAAGGAAGCCGAACCAGGAGTTGTTCCATCTGCGGGGTGCTTTTTCCTTTTTATGCGTGGGATAAGTATATTTTTCATCACCCATATCAAGAGCCGCCAGCTTCCACTCTTCCACAGAGGGTAATCGGTAATTCGGGAGGAAGATCCCATCTTCGATGCGCACTTTTCGCTCTCCATTTGGAGCATTTGCGTCTGCAATTCTTCTCTTCTCCATACCCAGCCAGGTCCCATTAAGATATCCCCGGGTGCTGAAGACCGCAGCCGTATCTCCCGGCATAGTATCATAATCCAGGATCCCTTCACGTATAAGGATCAGCTCATTTATCCGGTCGCTTTTCCACAATGCATACCTGCTTATTTGTTCGGTGGTCAATCCCAGGACCGGGTAATTTTTGAAAAGCGGGTTCCATAAATAATTTTTTGACAGGTAAGTTGCGAGCTCTTCATTCAACCCTTCTTTGAACCATAGTTCGGTATCCGGCAATGCCTGCTCGTATAGTGCATTCATGTTCTCATCCAGGGTAGTGAAGCGTTTTAAAAAGCGGAGGTACTGGCCGTATTGAAAATTGGTTTCTTCATACATCGAAATGCAGAACGGGGAAATGGTATCTGGTCGCAATTCGTTCTTTTCATCCGGCAAAGTATAGATGCCGCCTTCCACCACGACCATTCCCGGTGGGATTTCCATCAAATATTTCGATACCCGGAAACCTCCGTTGCTACCGGTGTTGGAATTTTGCGACCTGCCTGCAGTAAAAAGCAGGGCGATGGAAAGGAGCGTGATTGTTTTTTTCATGAAAAGTTTAGCGTAGCGAAAAATACGTCTTTATTTCGGATGCCTTGGAACAGGATGTGATTGAATGCAGGTTTATTGACCCGGGTCGTATTTGATCCTGGTTCCAACCGATAACAGTGTTCCCACCACACCCTGCCAGAGGGAAAAAGTGTAAGCCAGTTCATTTTCATGTTTCATTTTGGTGATGTACATGAGCAGGGCCAGTGCAGATCCGGCAGCTATTGCAAGAAGTGCAAACAAGGGATGTGTCTTGAAAAGAGAAAGTGCAGCAATGGAAACAATGGCGGCCCCGCACAAACCCACCAGCGCCATGTGCGCATTGGCCTGTATACAAAGCATTACAGCCGAAAAATAAGCCAGCGTGGAAAGGAAAATAAAGAAGATACTTTCAAAGGTCTTTTTCACGATGAACCCGTTCACCAAAATAAAGGTGGCCCCGAACAGCAGCCCGGCAATGTAAAATATCGCAAAGCTGTGCGTGTCGGATGGCACGATCAACTTCCCCGATAAAAAACCCGAAAGGAGAAAAGCAGGAAAAACCAGGACGTTTTTCATTTCAATTCAGCCTTCATGTTTGCATCCTTTTCCTTAAATCCCAACGACAATAGTGTTCCCACCACGCCCTGCCATGCTGAGAATGTATACGCAAGTCCATAACCATGATCCATATCGGTAACCAGCATCAGCATTCCTAAAAGCCCGCCCGCCACCGCTGCCGCCAGCACGAATTTCCATCGCACACCGAAGAACAGCATAAAAAATATTCCCGTAATGCCGGCTCCTATAAAACCGGTTAAGAAAAAAGGTTCACGTATGTTCATTGCGACTATCACCGAGCATAAATAAGCACCGGATGATAGAATGATCGCAAGTAAGCTCAACGCGGTCGCCTTTACGATCAGCTTATTCAGCGTTACATAAGTGATCCCGAAGATAAGGCCTGCCACGTAAAATATTTCATACCCGTCTTTATCGTGCGTCCAATGAATGACAGCTCCTGATAAAAACCCCGAAGCGAGAAAGGCGAAGAAAAAAAGGAGCGGTCTCATTTTTTGATCACGATTTGGAATAGAGATGCGACCGGGAGGGGGATTCCATAGCCGCTTTTTCCGAGGAGACCTCTTTTTTACTATGGAAATAGCCCCCCGCAGGCATCTGTTTATCGTTAAACGGCAGGGAGATGAAAATCATTGCATTTACTGGTATTGTACTGCTTTCCATATTTGGAATAATATACGCTTTTCCCGGGCACTGCGTGGAGCACGTTCAAAAGCATGCAAGCGCGGAAGTACGCGACAGCACCGCTGGAGATACGGTTTGGGGTGATTTTAACGGGGATGGAAAAAAGGAATACCTCTGGGCTTTATGCGCGAGGGATACCGTTTTTCATTGCATGGATAATTGTTCGGCAAAAGTGAAATGTTCCGATAAACGCATTCCTGTTCTGGATACGCGCGAGGATATTTGGGAGGCAGGCCTGTTCAACGAAGGCGACCTCGATGGCGATGGCCGGGATGATATTTCCCTGGCAGGCTTCAACGAGGGCTCGTGGGGCGGATGTTATGTATACACATTCAAGCGCGGAAAGTGGATAAAAGCCATTCCCTCTTTCAGTATATGGGACGGGCTGGGACAGGAAAATGTTAAGAAGGACACCACGCGGAAGGGCTATGTGATCTATACGGAATGGTTTGGGGGCGACAGTATTTATACGGTGACCAAATCGATAAAAATGAAATGAGCATTTCAAAAAGATACCTGGCCCTTTTGTTTTTAGTCCCTGTCGTCCCTTCCTGCGCGCAGGGGCCTGTACCTGCCGATTCTTTCTCGGGGACCTATAACACGTATTCAGTACAAACCTGGGAAGAGCGTTATGAAGATAATGGCTCCGTGGTTTGGGAAAACCTGGTGAGGCCGGATACTCTGGTGTTTTGGCAACTGTACATCGATCCTGATCTTACGTTCGAAGAACGTGAATATGGAAGGGAAGCCGGTGGATTTTATGCCTTTAACCATTATGGGAAAGCATTTATCCGTAACGGGAACTGGACGATCCGGAACGATACCATCACGCTTTATTACAATGAAGAAAAGGTTTACGATAATTACGAATGGAAAGATCTTATCGAAACCATCGACCTTGTTAAAGCATATGGGAAGGACAATCTCCTCCGCATGCGCAGGTGGAAATTTTGTGGGAAGGGCGCGTTGACCTGGAAGCAGGATTACAATCAATATTACATACAGAGGGAGCAATGAAGCGGATACTGCTGTTTTGTTTTTTAATCTTGAGCTGCGGCAATTTTACCATTGCGCAAGAAAGCGATTATGTATTTATTGAAGGAGGCAGTCAGCGCATATTCATCCTGAACGTGGAGCAAGGCTGGAGAACAATGGGCGAGATAGGGATAGGAAAAGGTTTTTTTGAAGCCGTGCCCTACACTTACGATTACGGGACCTTTGCCACACTGCAATTCAATTTTAACCCGCATCATTTTATCCTCGGTCCAGGCATCATGTATCATAATTCCAAACGGCATTTTCGTTACGGTGCAAAAGTGTTTTACGAAACGGATCTTCATGTTGGAACGGTGTATTTGAATCCGCATATGGGATATTGCGCC
>DATDFI010000045.1:0-3768 GCA_036522695.1 Bacteroidia bacterium
ACGCTGTCATGTACCGGCTGGGGGTTCTTTCTCGCAAAATGCGATGCAGGTGGTCATGTAAATATCCTGGAACATGCGGCAGGTGCGGGGGCCAATTTCAATTACGGCATGGCCGAAGACGCGAACGGATGCATTTACATCTGCGGAACTTCCACCAGCGACAGTATTCCCTTTGATACGATCATTTTAAGAAAGCCGTTCAATCATCCCGGTTGGTGGCTCTTCCTCGCTAAATACAATAACAATCTTAAACCGCTTTGGGCGAAAACCGCAAAGGGTGATAATAGCGATTTTGCGTGGAGTGTGACCACAGGAATAGGATACACCGTTTACCTTACCGGCAGTGTGAGTGGCAATGCCAGCATCTTTGATAACGATACACTTACCACTCCCGCCCCGGCAAAAATGTTCCTGGCTAAATTGAAAAGTGAAGATGGCACTGCATTGGCAGGTTTACCGAAGGAAAATAACGATGATGGATTTATGGTTTATCCTAACCCTACCACCGGGAAATTCTCCCTGCGAATCACGGAAGGCGTACCGGCAGTTACAGGGCCCCGGATCGCTGCAATAACTATCTACAACGCACTTGGAGAAAATGTCTTTTCGGCAAAAGATCTCTTAAGTGGAACTTGGATCGACCTGTCCGACAGAGCAAAAGGAATTTATTTTGTGCAGATCCGCTCTGGAAAAGGAAGCAGCACGCAAAAGATATTGATCCGGTAACCACGGGACCATTTCCCGGATTATCGTAACTTCATCGTCCGAAAAAAAACAGGGCGATGGAACGGATGATCATTTTTTTTCTCTCATTATTTGTTTTGAATGTTCATGCGCAGCAATGCCTGAATACCGGCTTTTGCAGCAACGTCACTAACGAACACCAGTATCCCACAAGCACTTATTCCACTACGAGTCCCATCTGGTCGACCGTAAGCGCATATATGAATGCGGATAACTATACGCTCTTCAACGTTACGCAGGGAAATATTTACGAATGGAGTTATTGCGAATCGGTGGGGGGCGTTTCAACAGGCTGGGATGCTCAGCTTACCTTATCCGATAACAGTAACGGGAACAACCTTTGCTTCAGCGATAACGGCTGCGGCACCAATGGTGACGCTCCTTATATAAGCTGGACGGCCACGTTCACGGGAGTGGTGCGGTTGCTCACTACAACTACCAATTGCGGCTGGAACACGGGCGCTCCTTATAATAAATTGGTGTGGCGCATGGCGAATGGAGTTACGCCCCAGCTTGTATTAGGTGTGGATGTTTCCAGTTATGAAGGTTCCATCAATTGGGTCAGCGTAAGGAATGCAGGTTATAAATTTGCGTTCGTAAAAGCCACCGAAGGCGTGAGTATCACCGATTCTTATTTTGCCGGCAATGAAGTGAATGGCACCGCAGCAGGACTACCAATAGGAGCGTACCATTTTGCGCGTCCCGAGAATAACACCGCTTCGGCCGAAGCCACTCATTTTCTCAACGTGGCCCAGCAGTACATCACCGCTTGTTCTCTGCCTCCCGTGCTCGATGTGGAAGATCCGCCCAATGGTCCCTCGCTCCAGAGTTTTTTCACTTCTTCACAGCTCAGCACCTGGATCACTACCTGGTGCTCCACCGTACAAAATGCAACAGGAAAACGTCCCATTATTTATATAGGACCGGGCAACGCGAGCTATCTCAACAATACGGTTACGGCTTACGGTTTGTGGATCGATGACTATAACAGCAGTCCGTACAATCCACCACCCAATACCGGTGTGTGGACCACCTGGGATTTCAAACAATATTCCTGGTTCGGGACCGTGCCCGGCATCAATGCGGCCGGTGCAACGGATATGGATGTGTTCAATGGCGACTCGGCCGCTTTTGTGGCTTACGTGGGCTGCATGACCACCGGGATCACTGAAAATAATTTGCAACCCGATCTTATTTTGTATCCCAACCCCGCTAAGGATAGAATTGTGATCGATGCGGTGAATGCTGTCCCGGGAAATATTTCCGTGTTTAATATCCAGGGCGAATTATTGCTTCAGCAAACTGTTGAGCGTTCCCAAATGGAGATGGATATTTCCGGTCTTGCAGCGGGCATGTACCTTGTAAAGATCTCTACAAAGGACGGAAAGGAGAAAGTGAAGAAATTCATTAAGGAATAATTTCCAGGAATATTTCTTAACAGCCCCGCCTGGACGGGGCTTTTTTATTTTAAAATGGTTATATTGTAGTCAGTAAAATGACTGTAATACGATCATATTTATTGTAAAAATGCCGGCTCCTGTTGCCGGTGAAGCGCCTCCGGGCTTTTTGAGAAAACTTTAAGGTCATGCACCTCAACTGTCACTCTTACTTCAGCCTGCGCTACGGCATTATGAGCCCTGAAGACCTGCTGCGTGAGGCAAAGCAGAAGAATATAAATGCGCTTGCCCTCACGGATATCAATAACACTTCGGGGGTGATCGACTTTGTGCGCTTGTCGGGGCAATACCAAGTGCGTCCTGTAGCCGGTATTGATTTCCGGAACGGGGCCGAACAGCTGTTTGTAGCACTGGCAAAGAACAACGCGGGTTTTAAAGAGATGAATGATCATCTTTCCCGGTACCTGCACACAGGTGAAAAGATCCCCGCACGTGCCCCGGAGTTTCAAAACGTATTTGTGATCTACCCGTTCGAAAAGGATATCCCTGACCCGGCACCGTACGAATTCATAGGTGTCCGCCCTTCCGATCTCAACAAGCTTCTTTTTTCCAAATGGAGATCACGCCAGGATAAATTGGTTGTGCTTTCTTCCGTTACGTTTCGCACTAAAAAAGATTTCAATGCGCATCGTTTGCTCCGTGCGATCGATAACAACTCCCTGCTGAGCAGGCTTGCTTTGAAAGAACAGGCACAGCCCGGTGAAGTGATGTGTACCGAAGCGGAAACCGAACGAATATTTGCCGGCTATCCTCAACTTATCCACACTACCAAAATGCTGTTGGATGGTTGCGGAATAGAATTTGAGTATGGAAAATTCGCCAATAAGAACCTCAGGCATTATACAGGAACTGCTGCGGGCGATATAGGATTATTGCGCAGCGAATGTGCGAAGGGGTTGCAGTACCGTTATGGGAATGCTCCCAGCGAAGTGCTGCAGCGCATGGAAAAAGAGCTGGATATTATCACGCAGATGGACTTCGCCTCGTATTTTCTCATCAACTGGGATATTATAAAATATGCACAGTTCAAAGATTTTTATTACGTGGGCCGGGGCAGCGGTGCCAACAGCATGGTTGCGTACCTGCTGCGCATCACCGATGTGGATCCCATAGAGCTTGATCTTTATTTCGAGCGTTTCATCAACCCCTATCGCAGCAACCCCCCGGATTTTGATATTGATTTTTCCTGGGCCGACCGGGACGAAATGACGCAATATATCTTCGATCGCTTCGGGCATAAGCGTACGGCTTTGCTCGGCACGTACTCCACTTTTAAGCATGATGCCGTTTTGCGTGAACTCGGGAAGGTTTTCGGTCTCCCTGCAGGAGATATCGACCGGTTGCAGATGATCACTACCGAAAAGGAATTGGAAAAAAGTGATACCGATAAAATGGGGGTACTGGCCTGGCGTTACGGAAAATACCTGAACGGCACTCCATCACACATCAGCATTCACGCCAGCGGCATCATCATTTCGCAGGAGGAGATCACAAATTATTCCGCCACCAACCTCCCGCCAAAAGGGTTTCCTACCACGCAATTCAGTATGATCGAAGCGGAGGACAT
>DATDFI010000046.1:0-4661 GCA_036522695.1 Bacteroidia bacterium
ATTCCGCTGCCAACAACCACCAGCGTTTTATACGGTTGCAGATCCATCATAAACTGCCGCTACTCCAATACGAACAAAACGAATGGGTGAATATCCAGCACTACAATTCGCGCAACTGGATCGACCTCGTTAAATTCTGGATGATCTACAACATACACATCGTGCACATTTTTGAAAACATGGATCAAACGAAAATGCAAAATACCGGCACTTTCCCCGACTACGGTGATCAGACCTTACAGTTCATCGTTGACGATTACGTGGATCATATGGAACACCATTTAAAACAGGCATTCAGTTAAAATATCCAGATGAAAAAACTTTTCTTCCTCCCGCTGCTCACCAGCGCGCAAATTTTCGCGCAATCCCCCGGCAATCTTTCTTACCTCAGCTCAACAACTGGGGCGGCTTGTTACGAGATAGAATATTTTAACAACCATGTTTATGCAGGCGCAGGGAATACCTTGATGGTTTATGATCTCAACGCCAACCGCACACCCAACACAAAAATTTTTGAAACACGCCTCCGCTCCAACATCAGCGATATAAAATTCCGCAATGGAAAAATGTACATCGCTGCGAACCACGCGGGGCTTTCCGTATGGAACATCAACAATGGCATACCCCAGCTCATCACCGAAATGCTTCCGTCTGCACTCGATGAAGCAGCATATGACATCGCCTTCAAAGGCCCGGATTCTGTTTTCATTTCCTACAAATCAAAAATGGCTCTCTTTAAATTCGATAGCAACCTGAATACGCTCACCCTGCTCACCACCTTCGCGCAGCAAGTGAATGGTACGTATGTAATGGGCTGTGATGTAAAAAACAACCTCCTCGCATTTTGCACTTCTGCCTTCGATTCCACCGCTTCCGCCAATGCGCGCACGGGAGTTCATTTGGTGAATGCGAACAATTTCTCCAATCAATATTATTTTTTCGAGCAGGATACCTGCGACCCCCAGGATGTGATCTTCGGGCAGAATACCAATCTCCTCCACGTACTTGGTGGAACCGAATCCTGGGTGAATGGCGCTAATTCCTATGGGATCTATTATGCGCTCAACGTTGCCAATCCCAGCGCACCGGTCCGCGTGTTCCGTGATTCGCTTCCCAATAATTTTTATTTCAACATCGCACAACCCATGAATGGGGAACTGCGAAACGACACCTTATATATAGCAACAGAAGGCGCCTGGGACAGGAATAATTCCCTGCCCGACCACGGCTATATATACGTGTACAACTGCAACAACAACAGTGTCCAGTTCATCAACGAGCTCAATGCTGGCCTTTGGCATTTCGATCTTGCGCTCAACGGGAACCGTTTATATGTAGCATCAGAATGGTACGGAATAAAAACGCTCAACATCTCGAACCCGATGAGCGAAATTGATATGGGAAATACCCTTACAGGCGGATGGAATCTTTCGGCTGACAAACATGGGGATCGCCTGGCCCTGGCTAACGAAGGATATGGTTTCAAGCTATTCGACATTTCGGACCCTTACAATCCAACTTACTTAAAATCGAAAAATGATACCGGCTTTTGCCAGGGGTTGAGCTTTTCCTCTGACGGATCGCATCTTTTCGGCTGGTATTATACGGATGATGACTTCCGTGTATTTGACACCAGCGGAACGATGACACTTGTTTCATCCATGGCGCTCACCACACTTGCCGATTATTTCGACCCGGCCGTTTACCAGGACTATGCGATGGCCGAACAGCGTATCGGTCTTAATCATTACCTGGTAGCGATAGATGTAAGCGTATACAATAACCCGGTCATCGTTACTAATTTTTTGATGGGAGGGATCCTGTACCGCGACATGTGCGTGAGCAGGAACGGCTTTCTGTATACGGCCACAACCGGGACGATCAAAGTGTATAACATCAATAATGGTTTCCAGCAAGTGACGAGTGTGAATGCTCCATTCGGGCAAACCTTTTCCTGTATTGCGGAGTATAAGGACACACTTTATGCTTATGTGGATAACGGATCGCCCGGGATACGAAAATATTTTTTTAACGGCTCCAATCTTACACTCATCAGCGGCAACATTCCCATTTCTCCCCTGAAACCGAAATACCTCGCGGTGGATTCGTTCGGGCTGTATGCCGATTACCAGCAGGAGGGATTGTATGCCTTCACTAAAAATGCAGCGCTTACACAAGCCGGTTATTACCGGCACAGCATGGAATTTTATCGCCCGAATAACTGGGGTCAACAACAATTATTCTGCAAGGACAACCTCGTATTTGATGTGGAGTACCTGGGGCAAACATCCATTCTCTCTTTTGATCCGCAATTGGTTTCAACGAACGATCCTGTGAAAGAGAGTGAACTTAAACCCTTTCCTGTTCCCGTAGAACGGGGGACAACGCTTACGATCCCGAATAATAAAAGACTGAAGAACTTTTTTGTTTATGATGAAAAAGGCGCCCTGCAAAAAGTGAATTGGATAATGTGCGGAAACGACCTCATCATCGACACATCCGTTTTACCGGCCGGGATCTATATTTTTTCGGTGTACCTCGATAACGAAGATCATTACCGGGGAAAATTCATCGTCCGTTAAAATTCTCCCGACTCATCGATCTCGATGCGTTTTGATTCGATGACCTTTCCGCCCTCGCTAAGCTGAAAAATATATATGCCGGGCGTTAATCCTTTAACCACTACCTGGTGATCAGCATCCATTCCCGAAAGCCCTGGCGCCAGCTCACCCGACCCCATTACAAAACCGGAGGTGGTATGGATCTGCCACTGCTTCGGCAAACCATCATCGTTCTCGATGGTAACGAAAAAAGTTCCGTTACTCGGGTTAGGATGAATGGAAACCACCATACCTGAAACTTCCGTTACCGGGGCGTTCGTTACAGGCGCAATGGCAAAAACCTTTGCAGCGTTCAGTCGGCCTGCACCCATTTTTCCTGCGTAAAACGGGTTTGCTTCGTCAATATTATCACATGCATTTTTGATGCGGGCTTCCACCTGCGAAGGAGTGAGCGTTGGCGTGACGGAAAGCAATAAAGCGGATAAGGCGCTCACCATCGCACCCGACATGGAAGTGCCGCTCATCTCACCGTAAGCGTTATCGCTTCCGCCCAACGTGCTCCATATTGCAGTGCCTGGCGCCATAAGATCGACCGTTGGTCCGTATGAAGAAAAAATGGACTTGGTATCGTTCTCATCCGTTGATCCCACCGAAATGACATTATCGTACGAAGCGGGAAATTGCGGCACCATGCTGTTATCGTTACCCGCAGCGGCCACCAGAATGATCCCGTGATCGTGCGCAGCCTGTATGATATTCTGTCCCGTAATGGAATTCACGGGATCGCTCCACGACATGTTGATGATATTCGCATGCGCGCGAATGGCGTAAACAATTCCGTCAAAAGGATCGTTGATCACATCGCCCGCGCTGTTACTTCGCGAGCATTTTACCGCCATAATGCGCACATTAAAGCCAAGCGAAGAAATTCCGATGGAGTTATCCGTTGCAGCGCCCGCGATACCGGCTACATGCGTACCGTGCGAAAAGATCCCTGCGTCAACGGTATTCGGAGGCGGGTTGGGATCCGGGTCCTGGTCGGCCACATCATACCCATGCACATCATCTACATAACCGTTCAGGTCATCGTCAATATTATTTCCGGGAATCTCACCGGGGTTGGTCCATAAGTTAGGGATAAGGTCGCGGTGCGAGATGCGGATAGCATTATCAAGAATGGCGATCACTATTTTTTGATTGCCCTTTGTTATATCCCAGGCCGAAGGCGCATCTGTCTTTTTCAAATGCCAGAGTTTTTCCGAATAATCATTGGGAACATAATTTACGTGGTAGGCCGGTGCGCGTTCGGCATATTGAACACCCGGGACCTTTTGAAGCGCCACCAGCAGATCTTCGGTTTGACCCAATCCTGTAAAAACAACGCGGTAAGTGTGATCGAGCTTCTCATTAAGTCCGAAGAACGGACGCGATAATTCCTTAATACCATATAGAGAGACGAGCGGTTTGATCGAAGAGGAATTCAGCACCAGCGCGGTGGACAACGTATCTTCCGTTTTCAGGTAGATCACCCCATCCTCGAAACGGGGATCACCCGTTTGCGAAAAAATATACGGATGAAAGAACAACCTGTAAACGATCGCCAGTGTCAACACCGCCATAATCCTGCCCCTCATGATAGATCACTTTGTACAAAGTTACCACGGTCGGAAAAAAAATTCCCACCAAAAAGCCGAATGCGGGTTATGCTTGTTTATTCGGGGAAAAAGATGGCCCGGGATGGAAACGTTATCCTTAGTGTTGCTTTAGCCGAACGCAGCCTTTGTATCTTATCATCACTCCTCCATCCTGTTCATCACTTCCAAATGATACATCTCGCTCACTTCAAGCGAAATAAAATCGAATTCCTTTGTCACTTTCCCGGTGAGACGATAGCAGCCGGTCCCCCTGAATGGAAAGGCCTTCACCGAAGGCGGAAAATGCACCGTATCGATCCACATGCCTTCCTGGTCGAGAAAAGTGCCGAAGCGCATAGGTTCGCCTCTTGAGGTGGTCACGTTCTTGGTTGTGATAAGGTAACCGATTATTTCCACCCTTTGGTTGATGTAGCGGCACAGGTCCTTTGCCAGTAACGTGCAGGTG
>DATDFI010000047.1:0-2340 GCA_036522695.1 Bacteroidia bacterium
AATTTTTTTCAAACGTTATTTATTGTGGTTATTTACTCTTCCCGGAGATCAAAAAAGATCCAGGTATTCTAAAAATTCTTATACGCTCAGTTCATTCTATTCTTATTCATAATTATGCTTCCTTCAATCCACCACGATCAACAGCCCCTCATTCCTCTCCCTTGTCAGGACTAACCGAAATTTTTCCTTGCCTGTCCAGATCGCGCAGCGCATCTGGATTCCACCTCAAGGACTTCTCGGAAAGTTTCGGTTAGTTTTTAACGTATTATTTAAATAATCAATCGTTTTAACCGTTCTGGATTTGTGAAATCACTCGACCTGCTTTTTAATTAATCCAAGCAATAAGTTTTCTGGTAGTTCTATTCCTTTTTCTGAAGGCGTTAAGACAACCAAAAAGATTCCACCCTGCCTTTTCAAAAAAAGAATGTTTGTTGGTAAATCTCCAGCTTTTGATTCAAACATTGTATCGTCCTCTCCATTTTCGCCCCGCCTGATTGAAAAAGAACTAAACATTCCACGAAAAAACACCGTATCATTCTTTAAGTATTGACCCGATATTGGATTGCAACAATGAACTAAATGCATAAAGTCTGTCTTCAACGCTTCCTCAGGTAGACAAGAGAGTTTATACCCACCAAAATCCAAAATATGCACTGATTTAAACGGAATGGAAGAATTTCCCTTGTCCTCAGAAATGTATTTTTCCAAAGGGATTCTGGGAGTTTCATTGAATTTCATTAATAAGATTTCGAATTTCTTTTTATAGAAAAAAATAGTAATAGTGTCTCGATGTTTCAGCGGCTGGGAATATCGTATTTCCAAGTCCTCTTTAGCGGAATCAGTAAATAGAGATAGGTACTTTGAGGGAATAATTCTGTTGGGGAATTCTGTGTCATCTAATAGTTTACTCGGGAAGTAACCCCATACAGCAATTCCAATAATCAAAGCCACAAATAATATTATCCGAATGTTATTTTTCATGGTGCTTGTGCTAATCGTAATAAGGCTGGAAATGCTTCTGGTGCCACTATCAAAACAGCAATGGCTACTGGTGATACCCCTAAAGTAAAGCCATGGCCAACAGACGTATTTGCTTTTGGTCCAGGTGCTGTGTAACCTAAGCTTAAATTAACAGTCGTTGTAGAAATATCGAAATATAAAGACCCTTCAAAGCCGTAACCATTTACGTTTGCATAACCTCCATAGCCAAAAGTTCCAGCGTATCCACCGCCAGCGGAGAATTTCCCTAAATTAATACTTTTGTCACTTTACCATTAAACCCATAGCGATAATCTGTCAGGGTTATAATTCATACTACCCACCACCATGCGCATTCCAAAAGCATAATAGTTCACGTAAGAAGTAACGCTGTCCGTATTCGCAGTTCCACGCTTTTTGTCTCCAATAGTAACCCTTACATCGCCCAGGTGATCCTTCAGTTCATAATCCTTCTGCGCAATTCTCCTGTCAAAATATCCATTGCCTCCCGCAATTAAAGTAGTAAACTGGTATACCGTGCAGTTAATACAGCCGCAAGGATTATTGCAGGTAGAGCAGCTTGCTGCCGTTGGCTTTACCACCAGGCCGGTTTTACTACACCCACACGATCGCTGCCGTAGATCGGAACTTCAGTTTGTGTGTAAGTATAGGTACTGCTGCCGGTGCGCTCGTAATTGCTCATCACGTTACCTTGTACATCGCGCACGTAAAAATTAACTTTTACCGTACTTCCAACATGTGTGCGTTTAGCCACGCGGTTGCCGCTCGCATCATACGTAAACACCAAGCTGTCTCCGTTCGCTTTTTTCACGGTGGCTACTTTCCCGTAAACGGTCCAGGTAATTATATCGGAACTATCGTTTTTCATTTGGCCGATCTCATCCCCTCGTTGAAAAAACTCGGGGCAGGCTCCAAGATAATGATTAGCCGCCTGTTCTCAAAAAATTATGGCGTGTGCCCGCAAAGTAAAGCGCACAGGCTGCAAGTAAAGCATCGAAGCTGAGGTAACGCGCTTACTTCGCGGTCACCGGGCTGCTACGGGCTACGCTCCGCTCCGGCTTTTTTTGTTAAGCGGAAAAAGCCTAACAAAAAAGAGCTAAACCCTTCGCATCCCTCACGCATTGTTGCAATTCAATTTTCTTCTTGCTTCGTTGTTTTTTCTGAGGTGCTTTTCATTTTCCTTTCTTACTTTCTTTTGCGTGCCCAAAAGAAAGTAACAAAGAAAAAGGCACCACGCGCGGGACCAAATTCCTATTCTTAAAATCATACTCTCGAAGAAGCTGTACAGCCTTAGTACAATCAACAAGGTTATAGCGGGCAGCACCCATCATTCAAATGCTG
>DATDFI010000048.1:0-11980 GCA_036522695.1 Bacteroidia bacterium
ATCGGGCGCATAGGTCAATCCCAAAACATTTTTTGTATTCAAAACATTTACCAGGTCGAGGGCGATCTCGTGTGTAAGTTTTTTCGTATTGATCTTTATCCCGATTTTCAGGTCGAGCCGGAAATAATTATGGAACTGTAAAGAATTCCTCAGCGAGTCCACGTCCACGATCTCACCCGCATATTTGGAAGCGGCCGTATCAGCAGGGGAATATCTTCTTCCTCCCGCCCAGGTGATCTTGGTCCCTGTTGTCAGCACGGTCTTCCCGCTCTTGCCCAGCTTGAATTCCTTGCCGAACAAAGCGTTGGTGGCAAAGCTGCCGTTGTAATCGGTGTTGCGCTCCACGCCATCGCTGCCTTTGTACTTCGACTGGTAAACGCAGGCCGTGAACAGGAAATAATACGATTTACTGAAAAAACGTTCGATGGTGAGTTCAGCCCCGTAGTTAAAGCCGGTACCCTCGTTCACCAGCTTGCCGGGAAAAAAACGGCTGAAGGTGGAGCCCTGATTAAGGAGGGAGAAAGAGGAACGGAATGTATCGATGGGAACATCGGACAGCATTTGATAGTAGGTCTCCACGATCATACGCGCATTCTTTCCCAACGCACGATCATAACCCAGTACAAAGTGCTGCGACCTCGTAAGACCCAGGTCGCGATTAAGCATCACATAGTTCCCGTTCGCATCTTTGGTTTGCTGGAAATAAATGTAAGCAGGTTGTGTTTGGCTGTGCATGCCGTAACCGAAACTCAGGGCCTGGCTTTTCGCAAAATTCCAGCGCATGCCCGCGCGCGGCTCTAACGAACTGCTTCCATTAAGCGAGAAATAAAGCGCATGCAATCCTACGTTAAAGGTGAGGTTGTCGCTGGGCTTGTACTTCAACTGCGCATACGGCTGCAGCATCATCGCACTCTCTTTCGCATCCAGCCTGCGGTCCCACTGGTTGATCGACTCGATAAGGTTGCTGTCAATGAAACTGTATTGCACCAGGTCGAGCAGCAACCCGGTCTTCATCGAGGTCTTCGCGCTGAACTTATGCGTGAGCGAAAAATTCAAAGAGTACTTTGAAGTTTTAAAATCATAACGCATCTTCGGATAGATGGTATCGATCTTGTCGGGATCCAATGAGTCGCGGTAAAAGATCTCATGGTGCGCCCTCGCATCCGACCCGTAAATAGCAAGCGTGGTCTTGAGCAGATTCTTCTCATTAAGCGAGATCGAATGCGAGAAGCCGAGTATGCCCATCGAAGTGTTGAAGTACTGGTCACGGTTGCTGTCTCCGTACAACTCCACTTCCTTCGCGCTTTTCGTGCTCAGTATAATGTAAATGTTGCTCGCGCCTCCTATCCCGAACACCGAAAAACTTCCCGCATGCCTGGTCGGGAAGTTCAACTTGAACGAGGCGTCCTGGTAAGCAGGAACGGCCGAAGTGCCGATCTTGAGGTTGAGCGCTTCAAAAAGTTTGAGCGTGGAGTAACGATACGTGAATAAAAAAGTGGAACCGGTATTTTTATTGATCGGTCCTTCTCCCGCCAGCTCCGTCCCCAAAAAGCCAAGCTGGCCCGTGAATTCGTATTTCTCATTGTTACCGTTACGCAAACGGATATCGAATACGCCCGCATTCGCATTTCCATACTCCGAAGGAAAAGCCCCTGTCATGAAATCGGAGTTGCCGAAAATCTTATTATTCAAAATACTGATCGCCCCGCCCGTTGTTCCCGGCACCGCAAAGTGATTGGGGTTCGGGATGTCGATCCCTTCCACGCGCCACAACAGTCCCATAGGAGAATTGCCGCGTATCACAATATCGTTGCGCGAAT
Organism: Bacteroidia bacterium; assembly: GCA_036522695.1. Lineage (GTDB taxonomy): Bacteria > Bacteroidota > Bacteroidia > JADZBD01 > JADZBD01 > DATDFI01. Next base: position 1,821 of record DATDFI010000048.1, read on the forward strand.
CGTCCGCACCGTTCACTCCCGCAAAATTGGAAGCCATCCGGCCGGGATCACTCCTGCTCCCAGCGTAACGGTTGGTTTGTTCCATGTCAAAATTCTTGGTGCTCACGCTGCTCATGTCGTTATTCACCTCGCCTTTTTTATTCGCAGTGATCGTCACTTCATCTATCTTACTCACCATCTCCTCCATCTCAATGGTTAAAATGGTCTCCTTGCCGGCATCCACCACCACGTTGGGGATCACCACATCATTATAACCCACAAAACTGATGCGCAAGGTATGCCTGCCTATCGGCACACCCTGCAAGCGAAAATTCCCGCTCTCATCACTGGTCGTACTCAGCTTGTGCACGGTATCGCTTATCACTTTAATAAAAGCACCGGGTATTTCCGATTTTGTTTCCTTTTCCACCACCTTACCGCGGATATTTTGGGTGATGCTTTGCGCAGTGACTGCAAAAGGCACGAGAGAGAATAAAAGAATACAGATCTTCTTCATGATTTTTTTATCAAACATACGCGCAGTTCTTATGGGTATAAAACGGCCTTCCGCGTAAGTGATCTATGTGTTAGTGTGAAGTCCCAATTTTATGCAATTTCCGCTTCACCTGCGGCCCTGGCTTCCATTAATTACAAACAGGATCTCATTATTTGCGCTAAATGCAATAAAAAGCCGGCCCGTATGGCGCCCATGCAAAAAAGGGGGATACAAAACGCAAATACGCTTCTATTTCATCCTTATCCCGGAGCATTCATGCCGCATTTTAAGGATAAGGAGCGCATCGCTTTCCTTTTATGGGTAAGGATAATCCCGCTGTCGTGTCGCAGGGCTCCACTTCATCGGGGCTATTTTGAACAGCCGGTGTTTCATGGAGGTGGTATACGCGGGCTGCATTTGCCCAAAACCGAAAGCAGCTCAAATATCATCACAGGACCAAGAAGGAAAAAACACTATTCGATCCGGCTGTTATTACCGGATCCGCTCGTTTGCGTTTTCCCGAAACGAATGGAAAGCACGATCTCATGCGTGCCCGTGCTGTAATTGCGGATATTGGTGGTGGTAAAATCGTAGGAATAACTTACAGAAAGATTTTGCTCGTAAACATAACCCGCCATCACCGAGAAAGCATCCATCGTGCGGAATCCCCCGCCCACCCACATCTTCTCCTTGTAAATGCAACGCAGGCCGAGATCGAGCTGCACGGGTGCAGGATAAACATACTTCACCAAAAAGCTCGGCTCCACAATAAAATCATCACCTACATGAAATTTATAGCCGCCCATGGTATACGAGTGCGTGGAAAGCTTACCCTGGGAATCACTTGTGTAATCAAAGAATTTTATCCTGGCGGGGTAGATCTGCGGAACAGCAGAACCGAACCACCAGTTAGGACCGTACAAATAAAACCCGGCTCCAAAATCCGGCAACAACACCGATTGATACCCGTTGCTGATCACGAGGTCAACAGGATCATGTAAAGTGATCTTCGATCCGTCCACCGCGAATTGCAAAATACCGGCCGAAAGCCCTAATGATAATTTGATGTTATCACTCAGCTTTGCGTGGTAAGCATATGTAAAGTCAACACCTATCCTGCGGGTGGGGCCAACAATATCCGTGAACAAATATCCACCGAGGCCGATATTTTTCCTCTTTCCCGGGCCATTCACACTGAGTATGTAAGTGCGGGGGGCATCGGTGATGCCGATCCATTGGTAACGGTTGGCCGACATTGCTTCAAAATAATCATGTCTTCCCCCTATCGCAGGATTCATCACGTAATCGTTCACCATGAATTGCGAATACAAAGCCAGTTGCTGAGCCTCACCCGCTGAGGCCAGGAGCAAAAACAATTTCAGCAGCAGGAATTTTTTTCCCGGTGCACGGAATAAGTGTTTCTGTTTTCGCATGGTCATCGCATTAAGGTTATAGGCCCGGTGAAGGCATCGGGATAGAACGGACTATGCAGGTTCACGATATAATAATAAGTTCCCACAGGCAATGGTTTTCCTTTATACGTTCCGTCCCACTTCACATTATTATTATCGTAATGCACTCCCTGGTACAGCAATTCACCCCAGCGGTTATACACCTCCACAACGTTATCCGGGAACAAGGTAATATTGTCGATTATCCAGTAATCATTCGCCCCGTCACCATTGGGCGATATACCGTTCGGGAATACGATCTCGGGAACCACGGTCACTTTCACCGAATCGAGAGAAGTACAGCCGTCAACACTTGTTACCTGCACATAATAGGTTGTGGTAACCGAAGGTGAAGCAGTTGGGTTCGCGCCTGTAGTATTATTCAAACCGTTGGAAGGCCACCAGCTGTACGTAGAACCATTGGGGCCGGTGGGAGTTCCCCCGATATTCACCGACTGGTTCACCAGTATGGATGCATCAGGTCCCGCATCGGCCGGGGGCAAAGGATTAACTACGATCGCAATGGTGTCGGTATCGGAACACAAACCGTTGGAAGCGATAAGCAAATAGAAGTTTGTACCGAGGGTAGAAGGACAAACGGAAAGCGAATCATTCGTTCCCTGCAAAGTATTGCCAGGTGAATCATACCAGGAATACGTAAGCGTGTTCACGCTCGTTGTGCCGCTCAGCGTAGTGCATGACCCGATGCAAATAGTATCTGTACCGGTGATATTCGCAAGAACAGTTACAGAAGATGGAACGGTGAACTGAACCGTATCCGTGCAATTGTTCGCATCTGTCACGGTAACTGTATAATTTCCGGAAAGAACGTTGCTGAGGTTTTGCGTAATGGCCCCGTTGCTCCACAGGAAAGTATATGGTGCAGTTCCTCCCGCAACATTCAGCGTGATGGCTCCGTCAGCAACCGTATTGCAACTCGAAGCGGTAACTCCTCCATTTGTTGCCGCAAGTACAGGAGGATCGGTAAGCGGAACAGTAAGTGTTGCCGTACAACCGTTCGCATCGGTTACGGTAACCATATAAGGTCCGCCTGATGCATTCAATCCATTGATGCCAGAGGTGGTTTGTCCGCCCGGTGCCCACAAATAAGTGTAAGGCAATGTTCCTCCCGCAGACACAATGGAAATTGAACCGTTTGCATCCCCGTTGCATTTCGGGTTTTGTACAATAGGCGCACTGAAGAAGATCGCTGTGGGTTGCGTGATGGTGAATGTTGCAGTGGCGGTACAGCCGGTCGCATCGGTCACCTGCACCCAATAAGTCCCGGGGCAAAGATTATTAAGCGTGGGCGATGTGGCCCCGGTGCTCCAGGAATAATTATACGGGCTCACGCCACCGGTCACAGTTGGTGTTGCCGTGCCGTTACAACTGCTGTTGCAATTGATGTTGGAGGCAGAAACCGTTACGGTCGGGCCGTTGATCGTTGTGATCGGGATCACATATTGCTGCGTACAACCGTTCGCATCGGTGATGGTTACCGTGTACGTTCCGGCACAAAGATTATTAATAGATGAAGTGACCGCGGCATTGCTCCACTGGTACGTGTAAGGTCCTGTTCCGCCCGAGGGGTTAAGCGAAATACTTCCGTTGCATAAACCGCACATGGTGTTCACCACGGTTTGATTCGTTACGATCTGTGTAGGGCTTGCAACAACAACCGAATCGGTAACGATACAGCCTGCAGCATCGATCACCTGCACAAAATAAGTTCCGGCACAAAGGTTATTTACGGAAGGAGTGGTTTGCCCGTTGGGTAACCAGTTCCATGCATAAGGCGATGTGCCACCTGTGGGAGCAGAGGTTGCCGTTCCATCACAGGTACCGAAGCAGCTTGCATTGGTCACGGTTACACTCGAGGTAAGATTGGTTGAATTGCTCACCGGCACATTAAGCGTGCGCGTGCATCCATTCGCATCGGTGATCTGTACTGAATACAATCCCGCACAAACCCCGTTTATGGTTGATGTAGTTAAATTGTTACTCCATGAGAACGTATAAGGCGATTGACCACCCGATGGTGTTACCGTTACAATTCCATTGCATTGCCCGCACGAAGGCTGCGTGATACTGAATGTTCCGGTCACCGCAGGTGTTTGACTTATGGTTACAATGCTCGTGGCCATACATCCATTGGCATCCGTCACGGTCACTGTGTAAGTGCCCGCACACAATCCCGTTGCTGTTGCAGTAAATTGACCGAGAGGATCACTCCACAGATAAGTGTAGGGACCCGCGCCTCCTGTGATATTGGTAACTGTTGCCGTCCCGGAGCAGGTATTCGCGCAACTGATATTGGTGGATGATGCCGTGATGGTGATCACCGTTGTGCCAAGAATGTTATAGTTAAATGTATCGCGGCACCCGTTCGCTGCAGTAATGATTACCTGGTACGCACCCGTACACAGTCCGTTCACGTTTTGATTTGTTGAAGTGAATGCGTTAGGGCCTGTCCATGCAAATGTATACGGGCCTCCTCCTCCTCCACTCGGGTTGATGGTAACGCTTCCGTTACAAATCCCATTACATTGCGCGTTGGTCACTACTGCATTGTCTAGTATTTGCGTTGGCTCCGTGACCGGTATGGAATCGACCGTGATACATTGGTTCGTATCCGTGACGACAACCGAATAAGTGTTCGCACACAAATTAGAAACGGATGTGGTGGTATTTCCGCCCGGTGCCCATGAGTAAGAGAACGGGCCATTACCCACAGCCGAAACACTTACACTTCCATCACAAATTCCAAAGCAGCTTGCGGATGTTGCATTCAGCGTAATGACTCCCCCGCTTGTATTGCTCACGCCCACGGTGAACAAGGCCTGGCAATTGTTAGCATCGGTGATGATCACCGTATCGATGCCCGCACACACCCCTGTCGCTGTAACCGTAGTTTGTCCGCCAGGCAGCCACAAATAAGTATAAGGGCCTGTTCCACCGGAAGTGGTCGCAGTAATTGTTCCATTACACACTCCGCAGTTCGCTTGTCCCACCGACCATGTTACGTTTATTGGCGGCAGCGATGGTAATGTGAATTGCTGCTGATCGGTACAACCGTTCACGTCCGTGACGGTGAGTGTATAGTTACCCGAACATAATCCTGTTGCCATAGTTGTAGTTTGTCCACCGGGAGCCCAGGAAATGGTATAGGGTCCTGTTCCGCCAGTGGGAGCGCACGTGAGCGATCCGTTGCAGCCATTAGGACAAGTGGGGATATTTACAACAGAAGGATTTGCGAAAATGGGGTTGGGCTGCGTGATGTTCACCACTTGAGTTCCCGTACAACCATTAACATCTGTTACGGTTACAGTGTATGATCCTGCACAAAGTCCCGTTGCGGTTTGAGTGGTTTGTCCACCCGGGTTCCACACATAAGTAAATGGCGCGCCAGCTCCTCCGCTTGGATTTGCGGTGGCGGTGCCGTTGCATAAACTGTTGCAGGTTACATTATTCACGGTAGTGTTCGGCAACACCTGCGTAGGTTGGGTGATCACCACCACTTGCAGGCGGGTACAGCCGTTCGCATCAGTGATCTGGCAATTATAAGTTCCCGCACAAAGACCGTTCACCGTTTGCGTAAGCATTCCACCGGGGAACCAGGAGTAGGAATAAGGACCGGTCCCACCGGAAGGAGTCACCGTTGATGTTCCGTCACAAGCATTGAAACAGGTTACATTGGTTTGAACGGCAGTTGCTGTAAGTTGAGTAGGTTGTGTGATCGTTACAGAATCGATGATCGCGCAGTTGTTCGCATCCGTGATCGTAACCGTGTACGTTCCGGGGCATAACCCAACAACAGTTTGGGTGATGGGTCCATTCGACCAAATATAGGAATACGGACCTGTTCCGCCCGAGGGATTCGCAGTTGCAGTTCCATCACAGGCATTAAAGCAATTCACATTGGTAAAGGTCATGGAATTGGTGAGCGTGGGCGGTTGTGTGATGTTGAAGTTGGCCGTTCCCGTACAGCCGTTCGCATCCGTGATCGTGACGACATAATTACCCGCGCACAATCCGTTTATGTTTTGATTGGTTGAACTAAAAGCGTTAGGTCCGGTCCATGCAAATGTGTAAGGCCCCGTTCCTCCCGAAGGAGTAAGCGTAATGGATCCGTTACAGTTGTTAGCACAAGTGGAATTCACTACAACCGCAGTAGCGGTTACCGGCAATGGTTGACTCACAGTGGCGATCGCCAAACCAATACAACCGGGAGTATCGGTAACCCAGAGTGTATACGTTCCTGCACAGAGGTTGGAAATACCTGTTGTAGTCTGGTTAGCGGGGTTCCAGGAATAAGTATACGGAGAAGTCCCGCCACTTACCGTACTCGTGATCAGTCCGTCACAAACGGCATTACAACTGGCATTGGTTACAGTAAGCGTTACTGTTGGTCCCTGGATATTTCCAACTGCGAATGTGAACTGCGAAGTACATCCCGCAGCATCAGTTATAGTGACCGTATACGCACCGGGACAAAGGTTATTGATGGTTGGGGTTGTTCCACCCGTACTCCACAAATACGTATACGGTGGTATACCTCCGGTTGGGGCAACGGTAATGCTTCCGTCACATAAAGTACAGTTTGCATCATTGATAACCTGGTTCGCAGCAATCGCTGTTGCCTGCGTTATGGTCACTGCTGTGGTATCGGTACAACCGTTCGCATCGGTAACAGTGAGTGTATAACTTCCCGCACACAAGCCCGTTGCCGTTTGAGTGGTTTGCCCACCGGGCGTCCATGAATAAGTATAAGATCCCGTTCCGCCCACCCCGCTTCCCGTTGCCGTTCCGTCACATGCGTTGTTACACGAAGTGTTGGTGGTACTCGCAGAAGAAATCAGCTGAGGAGGATTTACAAACGTTACACTGTCGATCCCGGTACAGCCATTTGCATCCGTCACATTCACGGTATATGTTCCTGCGCACAAGCCTGTAGCGCACTGTGTGGTTTGGAAAGGACCCGGGGTCCATAGGTAAGAATATGGGGCCTGCCCGCCACTGGGAGTTGCACAGGCAATTCCCGAACAAACGGCATTACATGTTAAGGTATTCCCGGAAGTTGTGATCTGGATCACGACAGTAAGTGTTACTGTAGCTACTGCCGAAGTTGTACATCCATTCGCATCGGTTACATATACAGTATAGTTCCCGGGACATAATCCCGTGGCGGTTTGTGTGCTTTGCGAAGGAATAGTATTCCACGAAAAAACAAGAGGAGCAGTACCACCACTAACGGTAACCGTTGCTGTACCGTTACAAATATTACAAGCCGTGGTTGTAGCTGAGATCACAGCGCTCAAAGGTTGCGGTTGTGTGATCTGGAAAAATTGCTGGGCCGTACACCCGTTCGCATCCGTGACCGTTACGTTATAGTTGCCGGGACACAAATTCGAAATGGAAGAAGTGGTTTGCCCGCCCGGTGCCCAGCTATACTGGTAAGGTGGTGTTCCGCCCGATACGCTGGTGCTCGCAGTTCCATCACAACTTCCAAAACAGGTGACATTGGTGGATGAAAAATTAAGCGTGAGCTGGGTGGGCTGAATGATGACGACCGTTTGCTGAATGGTGCATCCGTTTGCATCAGTTGCGGTAACGGTATACGATCCCGCGCACTGCCCTGTTATGGTGGCCGTAGTTTGTCCGCCCGGTGCCCAGTTATATTGATAAGGTGGCGTCCCTCCCCCCGCTATGGCAGAAGCAGAACCATTGCATTGCCCGAAACAGATAACCGGGTTTGATGCGGTAACGAGAGTGAGAGCGGTGGGTTGGTTGATGGTTACATTGGCAGTAGCCGTACATCCCTGGTTATCCGTGACCGTAAGCGTATAACTTCCCGCACACAATCCTGTAATGGAATTGGTGGTTTGATTTCCGGGACTCCAGGAATATTGATAGGGCGCAGTTCCACCGCTCACGCTCGATCCTATAGAGGCATTGCATTGCCCGTTACAGGGAATGGTAGTTGGATTGAGTGAAACAGTAAGCAGGGTAGGTTGTGTGATCGTGAAGGTTCGCGTGATCGTACATCCGTTCGCATCCGTTATCGTACACGTGTAATTGCCCGCACACAATCCCGTTGCAGTTTGAGTGGTTTGGGTTGGAACAGTGTTCCAGGAATAAGAATAATTTGGGGTACCACCGGATGGATTAACCGTTGCCGTTCCCTGGCAAGTGCTGTTGCAAGGAGTATTGGTTTGAGAAACGCTTGCAATAAGTTGAGGTGGCTGCGTAATGGTGAAGGTAACCGTGATACTGCAATTGTTTGCATCCTTGACGGTACAGGTATAATTCCCGGCACACAATCCAGTAGCTGTTGAGGTCGTTTGTGATGGAACTGTATTCCATGAGTAAGTATAATTCGGAGTTCCGCCAGAAGGAGTTACCGTTGCCGTTCCATTACACTGGTTAAAGCACAAAATATTTTGCTGCGATGATGTTGCAGTAAGCTGGGGCGGCTGAGTGATCGTAAAAGTGGCTGTAGCCGTACAACCATTGTTATCTGTAACAGTGCAGGTATAACTTCCTGCGCAAAGTCCTGTAGCGGTGGCAGTGGTTTGTGTGGGAACAGTATTCCATGAATAAGAATATACTGGTGTTCCACCGGATGCAGTAGCTGTTGCGGTGCCATTGCACACGCTGTTGCAAAGCAGGTTCACCTGCGTTGGAGTTATGGTAAGAGCTGAAGGCTGGGTTATTGTAAACGTCTTTTGCAGTGTACATCCATTCGCGTCCGTGATCGTACACGTATAGTTGCCCGCACACAAGCCTGTTGCGGTTGCGTTAGTTTGAACCGGAATAGTGTTCCAAGAATAAGAGTAGTTCGGAACTCCACCGGAAACGTTCACCGTGGCCGTTCCTATGCAAACGTTGTTGCACAACAGGTTGGTTTGGGATGTAGTCGCTGTCAACTGGGTGGGCTGGGAAACACAGTGACTGAATGTTGCCGGACAGTTATTGGCATCCCTTATCGTGACCGTATAGCATGTGGGAGCACATAAACCGGTGATGGAAGCCGTAGTGGCATTACCTGGATTCCATAAATACGAATAAGGGGGAGTACCACCGGAAGGGTTTACAGTAATTGAACCCGTGCACTGGCCGAAGCAGAGCACATCTACAAAAGAGCCATTGGGAACAAGAACAGGAGGTTGTGTTAAAACAACTGTACGCTGGGCCGTGCATCCATAAGAATCCTTAACGAAAATGGTATAGGTACCAGCGCACAATCCCGTAGCAGTTGGAGTGCTTTGCGAGGGTATTGTAGACCAGGAATAACTCACAAAGGTCCCGGTTCCACCCGTAGGATTTGCAGTGATACTTCCATTGCAATCTCCATTACACAAGGGGCGGACGAATGTGATATTGATAAGAATGGGAGGAGACTGCACTACTGAAACCACCTCGGAACAAATATCTCCGTTGGCATCTGTTACGTCAACAATGTATCCACCTGCGCACAAACCGGTAGCTGTTGCAGTGGATTGTCCACCAGGCGTCCAGTTGAAAGAATACGGGGGAGTACCACCCGAAACTACTGCAGTAGCCGTACCGTTACAGGGAGGGGCATTACAACTGTCGGGAGTAGAGCTTACCGTGATCACAATATTTGTGGGCGATCCCGCGCAGGTGGCCTGGGGCTGAACGATCTTATTGTAATGAAAATTGCCGCCCTTGAATTGTTTAGCGAGTTTCTCTTTAAACTCAATGGAATAATTTCCGTCCTCTGAAAAATAAAGATTGCTGTTATCACTAAGGTCCCAGTATTTGCCAATGAGGAACCTGGTGTTGCCCGGGATCAAACCCCTGTTCTCTTTTCCACTTGCATAAAATGAAGAACAACTGACCTCCTTGCTGTTTGTATTGAGTTTTCCCTTTTCCAGGTAAATGCAAGCATCCCCATCCAATGAAAGATCATCCTCGAGTATCCAATAACCTTCGCCTTCAAAACGAATAGAGCTATTAAAGTGATTACCCGAGCTGCGTATAGAATTATTCTGCGTGGAAGAAAGAAAACGGATCTCTCCCTTAAGATCGTTCCTCATCGCCTTCGCAAAGGAGAATGAACCGTAAACTTTAAATATGGAATTGGGGGAAGAAGAAAAAGAGGGGAGAAAGCGAACACCATCCCAGCTGATGTCTGCACAGCTTGCATCAGCACCAAGAGTAACCATTTGGCCCGGGGCGATAAACGATAAGGCATCAAAATGCACATTATC
>DATDFI010000049.1:0-24545 GCA_036522695.1 Bacteroidia bacterium
ATTACCCAGCGAACGATATTTTGAAAAGAACTTACGTGGAAAAAAGTAATATCCTATTCCGCATTACCTGTGTTTGTACTTTACATATAGTACTTTGTACTTCTTCCTATTCCCAAACAAAAAAGAATTCCGGTGATCGAAGCCGAACCATCGACTCGCTCTTTGGCCAACTCAAAAAGCTCCATTCAAGTCCTAAAACCTTTACAGCGGATACGCAATATGTAAATGCATTGAATTCGCTGGCAGCAGAATTCATGAACAATGATCCCGATACTGCCATTATCCTATCCATGCAGGCGCTTGCCTTAAGCCAACAGGTGAAATTCGAACGCGGGACCGCCAAGGCGAATTCCTGCATCGGGGTATCGGAAAAGAACAAAGGCAACTATCAATCTGCATTGGACCACCATTTTAAAGCACTTGCCGTATTTGGATCGGTAAAAGACCTGAAACACGTTGCCTCCGTCACCCTGAATATTGCAAATGTTTATATGCAGCAAAGTGATTTTGCCCATGCCCTCCAATATTATTACAACGCTTTAAAAATGAATGAAGGTCTTGGGAATACCGGTGAAGTTGGAAAGATCCTCAACGGCATAGGAACGGTATACGCTGCCCAGGGCGATTACAGCAAGGCATTGTATTATTTTTTCAGTGCATTAAAAAAGGATGAGGGGCTTGGCAAGAAAAATGAGATCGGCAAGATACTTTGTAACATGGGAAATGTGTATCTGTATCAGAACAACTATGCGGCTGCAGAAACCTATTATCTGAAATCATTGCAAACCAGGGAAGAGATAGGAGATAAAACTGGGATCGCTCAAACATTGGGAAATATTGGAATTGTTTACGAACATGAGGGCGATTACAGCAGGGCGCTGATCTATCATTTCAGGGGAGTGGAGATCATGAAAGAAATTGGAGATGAAAAGGGTCTCTCTGTCGAACTCTGCAATATAGGCACCGTTTACAATGAATTAGCTAAAAATACGAATATCAAATCCCGGAAAGACTCGCTCTATCAAAGATCCCTGGCTTATTTTTCCCAAGCCCGGGAGTTGGCGCACAAGCTCGGGGATATGAACGGGATTGCCGCTGACCTTGCTAACATGGGTGTTGTATATACGCAAACGGGGAGATTTGACCTGGCGGAAAAAAATTTACTCCGGGCGGTGTTCCTTGCTGACAGCATCAGGAACCTCGAATATTACAGCCAGTTTGAACTATATCTTACCCGGCTTTTTGAAACAACAGGTCGCAGCAGGCTTGCGTTGATCCATTACAAAAAATACATTGCCGCCCGTGATTCCATTACCAACGATGATAACATCAAAAAACAAACACGTCTCGAAATGCAATTCGATTTCGATAAAAAAACTGCGGCCGATTCGGTGAGGGTGGCCGAAGAGAAAAAAGTGGTCGCGGCCGAATTGAAAAGCGAGCAGAACCAGCGCTACAGTTTATATGGCGGTCTTGTGCTCGTATTGGTCTTTGCCGGTGTGATGTACAACCGCTTCAGGGTAACACAAAAACAAAAAGTGGTGATCGAGGAACAAAAATTAATGGTGGAAGAACAAAAGATGGCGGTGGAAGAAAAACAGAAAGAAGTGCTGGATTCGATCTACTATGCCCGCAGGATACAAAGGGCCTTATTGCCCGGTGAAAAATATTTCGAAAAAAATATCCCAAAAAACTGATCCTGCCAAACCGGTCCTTCCGCAAGCGGAATTCATTCCTGCTTTCTCATAATCTTACTTACGCTGGCTACAGATCCCCGGGGAATTGAAGCGATGATTTAAAAAAAATATATCTTGCCTTCATAAGATACAGCTCATGAAGACAAGATCGGTCATCGCCCTTATTCTCCTTTTTGCCAACTGCATTTTCGCCCAGCGTGTGATCCAGGCGAACGGCAGGTACGGGATCGTAAAAAAAGATTACCCCGACTTTATCGTTCCTCCCGTTTACAGATCCATACAACCCACGCCCGGCCATTTTTTCATCGCAGAAAAAGACCATCGTTTCGGGCTATTCGATTCAACAGGCAAAACCGTCATGCCCTTCATCTACGAATCCATCAGTGCATTTGATACCAGCAGTATTTTGTTAACGGTAACAAAGAATGGCCGGCAGGGATTGCTCACTACAAAAGGAAAGATAGTGATCCCCTTCGATTACACAGGCTTTGCAAGCGACCTGGGCTGGGGAAAGTTTTATACGGACAGCTCCTGCATATTGGTGGACGGAACGGGCAATATCATTTTTAAAGGACCCGATGTACTTCAATCAAAAGGCGACCTCTTTATCGTCTCTCTCCCTCCGGTCAATGGGTATTCGAAAACGGGGCTAATGACAAGGCAGGGCAAATACATCAGGCAGCCTTTTGACGGGAAACTCGATTTTATCAACGGGCTGGTACGTTTTACCTACAACAATTCGAAATACGGGCTGATGGATACGGATGGCAAGCTCCTGCTCGATGGCCGTTTCGAATCCATTTCTCCTTACAAAGGAAATTATTACCAGGAAAGCGATTCACTCGAAGTCACGCACGGTGACACCGTTCTCTATTTTAATACGGTTTCAAAAAAGATCACGTCAAAACGTGTGGCCGTTAACCAGGATAATGGAGGTAAATACGACAGGAACTCCCAATTGTACGGATACCGTAAAGGCGGCACCTGGCTCATTGAACCTAAATACCAGAGCTTCGATCATTCGGGCAAATATCTTTTCGCTCATCTCGAAAAACAGACGGACGTTTATGATACCACCGGGCGTTTTGTAAAAAAACTTGCTCTCCCCAACCTCACTACTTACGATGGGTTTGATACGCTGCCGCATCCTTTCTACCAGGCAAGCGCGGGTGAAAAAACGATATTGGTGAATGACAAATTTGAGCAGGTGGGGATTCCTTATGCCGAGATCTCTGTGTTAAAGATCGATGGCAGGCGTTCCCTTTTCCTGGTTTATGAAAAAGAAAAATACGGAGTGATCGATCAGAAAGGGAAAGTGGTGATGGCGCCCATTCTTAAAGATTCGCCTTACCTCCTCGATGATCTTATTTGCATACCGCTCGATGAGGGCAAATGCGATGTTTTCGATCTGAACGGAAAATTACTGCGTTCGGCAGTTGTTATCGACAAAATTGGCGAGACCGATTACTACAAGGTCATCGCTAATGATAAAATAAAAATTTGCAGGGGCAGTTCGCTTAGGCAGGTTTTCCCCGGAACTTATGATGATGCAGAAGCGGAATACGATAACGACACGATTGCTTCTTTTGTCCTGACCCAAAACAACAAAAAAGGATGGATGGACCTGAAAGGAAAACTTCTCTTGCCTTTTAGCTACGAGTCCATAAGTCCCGGTTGGTACTGGAATGCACTTACACTTGTTACAGATGAAAAAGGATACTATTTATTGGATACAAACCGGGTTCCGATCAATAAGAATGCATACCGGGATATCAAGGTGTTCAATGCAAATTTTTTGCTTGTCGAAGGAAGCGATGGAAAAAAATTCCTGGTCGACCATGAAGCTAAACCGGCAAGTAGTCCCTACGAGGAGATAACAGAACTTGATCCTTTTTTCGGAACACGTAATGGTACGTTGCGAGGGCTGCTGGATTCAGATGGAAAGGAATGGCTGGCCTGTGAATGGGACAGCGTGGCGTTCATTTCAGGAGATATTTTTGTTTCCAAAAGCGGGCACTACTTTCATGTTAACCGGGTAGATGGTTCGGTAGAAAAAGGATCAGCCTATGATTCCATTGCGCTGCTCACCGACCATGAAACTGAATCGTTCGCTTATAAGCTCAACGGGAAATGGTCGCTTGACGGGAAAAATTTCATTTACGATGATTTTATTCCGCATTCAACCGTTTACTGGGATGAAATGGGCCGGGCCTATAATTTCAGGAAAGCTGCAAAATGGGGGCTCATTTTCCCGGATGAAAAAATATTAGTGCCCGCTCAATACGATTCTCCCGTACACAATTGGGGCGAAAAAACATTTTGGGCGAAAAAGGGAGATCATTTGGTGCACTTCGATTCGGCCGGCAAAGTGTTAATGAAAACAAAAGCCGATTGGATGTGCGATGTTTCAGGTTTCACCGACATTTCTTCAAGCCAGGACATTCACGATGTTATCATCAATACGGGCGGCAGGGAAGTTCCTTATGGAGTTTATGGCGGCAAGTACGGCATCGTGAATGAAAAAGGGCATATACTGCAGAAACCGCTTGCCGATACCCTCATCGACATCCATTATCGCAACGATGCGTACGAAGAAATGCCTTTGCTCGGCTTTATATGGCTGGAAAATGCAAAATGGCACTTTTATACCGCAGAGAGGTCGTACCAGCTGGTGCAGGACATAAATGATGGGGACCTGCTCGACACTTCCATCATCGTTGAAAATAATATCCGTATCACCCGGGGTAAATTGGGCTTTGTGAATGCAAAAGGAAAAATGGTGATCCCTCCTGTTTACGATGAATTCCGCATGAGCTTTTACATTTACAGCAATGAAACGGGTGACGTGAAGGGACAAATTCGAAAAAGTTATTCGGACTCCGTAGGATTTCGTCTCGATCGCGTGGTCCCTGTCGATCCTGTTTTTGTGCGGCAGGGAAATAAGTGGGGCGTATTTGATTACAGCGGAAAAAAAATACTGCCCCTTGAATACGACAGCTTATCGGATGCTCCACTGGGTGAGGACATGGTGATACAAGCGTGGAAGAACGGTGCGTACGGATATTTTTCTTACGATGGAGCCGCTTTGCTGCCGGTAACTTTTACCGGGCAGGAGGAGCTTTACATGCGCTCCCATGATAAGACCATTTTATTGATGCAGCAAGGAGGTGTGGTGGATCATTATCAATTTACTGTCAGCGAACGGCCCTGGCAGCTGTGGGGTATGGACGAGGACATTCGCGATTCGCTGGATGCAAAAGGAAATGTGGTGATGCGTATCGACACTATTTACGGGAACCAATTTAAGAATGGATCCTATGGTGCTTACGATCCCATTGAACATTCGTGGATAGTGCAGCCTGTTTACGAGGACCTGAAATTCCCTGACTACGTAAAGTCAGATGGAGAAGAGACGGATGTAAAGAGATACATCAGCATGAAAGAGAAACTGCTGTATAAGACCACGCGCTCACTTGACGATGACGATTATTTCCTGTGCTTGCAAAAAGGCCGTTGGGGGATGATCAATGTGTCGTCCAAACAAATGCTCGCCCCGGCTTATGACAGTATTGCCGTTTATAAAAGGAGGTACCGCGATACATTGATCACGATCTACAATAACGGCAAAAAAGGTCTTCTCGACACCAAGCTTAACGTGATCATTCCGCCCAACTTTGATCTTTTTTTACAGGTGGCGCCTGATGATAATGACAGCAGCGACCTTGAGCCCTCCTTTATCATTACATCGGGAGGCAAACAAAATTTCTATGATATTCCGTTCAGGGGAGCGCAATTCAGCCGTTATGATGAAATGGGGAACAGTGTTGATTCGGTGGATGCGAATGGCAAACCGGTGATGGCCCCCGATACGGCTCACCTCGATTACTTTACCGGGAATCCCACGTTCGGAATTTACGATCTAATGCACAGGAAATGGATCATTCAGCCCGAATGTTCGGAGCTCATCATCCCCTGGAGTCCTGAATTCGGTGATGATCATGAAGTGCGTTATGCTTCAACCAATATGAAAAGTGATATGCCGTTCGACAATTATAATATGAACACCCGGTTTCCCCTGCTGCTCAAAAAACAAAATAACTGGTACAGTTTCGACTGGAAGAACGGAAAACTTTCGCCCGTCAAGGCGGCATCACCGGAAGAGCTGGTTAAAATGTACAATGATAAATATGCCCCCGGAAAATGACCTTCCCTGAATGAAAGAGGCCGGGGAAATCTCCCGGCCTCTTCCTGTAAGTTTTATTCCCTTTATTTTTTCTTCGAAATTTTGAATTCCACCCTCCGGTTCTGTGCGTGGTCCTCCTCGCTGCAATCTACACCGTCCTTGCACTTGTTCAGCAACTTTGTTTCGCCAAATCCCTTTCCCGATAAGCGTTTGCGGTCTATTCCCTTGGAAGCGATATAATCAACGGCAGTTTGCGCACGCTTTTGCGAAAGCTGCATATTGAAATCGTCCGTCCCGCGCGAGTCGGTGTGTGAATCCAACTCTATGATGAGATCGGGATTTTCTTTCATCACCTGTACCACTTTATCCAGCGTGATCTTTGCAGCATCCAAAAGGTCAGACGAGCCATAATCATAATAAATGTTCTCGATCACCGTGAGTGTTTGCGATTGCTTATTGTTCTGCTTCAGCTTCTGCACCTGCAGCCAGGGATCATCAAAATAAATATTGGAAAGCGTACGTGATTCGGTGGGCAATATTTCGAACGTGTATTTGCCGCCCTTCAATAACATCTTGCGAATGATGTTCCCTTTATCGTCCGTTACATAATACGTACCGTCATTTTTAATGTTTGCATCTTTTTCATCCAGCACGATCAGGAATTTTTTATCGGCAGGGAGGTTGCTGAAATTGAACATGCCATTCGCATCGGTGGTGGTGGTCTGGATCACATTTCCCTTATCATCCACCAGCTTTACCTTCGAGTTCGTGAGCGGCTTTTTTGATTCATCATCCGTAAAAATGCGTCCCTTCATATCCGCAAGCAGGTCGTCCTCTTTTACTTCCAGTTGCTTGAAGGTCATCTGGTCGCTCGAGAGCATTTTGAACTTGAACTGCCCGTTCTCACTGCTGCTGATCTCCTTGCCACTCTTATTCACAAGGAATATTTTCTTGTTCATTGCGTTCGCATCGGTGTTGTCAAGCATCACCAGGTAATTCTGGTCACTGGGCAAATTGGTGAACACGAACGAACCGAAAGAGTTGGTGGTGGTGGTTTGCACCACCTGCCCGTTATCGTCAACCAGCTTCACTTTTGTATCCGACAAAGGCGTTTTCTCATCGCCCACCAATAAGCTTCCTGCAATATTGAAAAGCTTGGTATTCGCATCCACGTCTTCTTCGTTCAGTTTGCCCAGTGTCTTAAGGTCAGAAGGAAGGCTGTTGAACACCACGAGACCGCTGGTTGTTTTCACCGTAACACGAACGATCCTGTTCTGGTTATCGGAGAGATAGTACTTTCCTTTAAGCTGCGAATTATCCAGGGGATCGAGTTGCACCTGGTATTTCTGGTCGGCATTCAGATTTTCGAAGCGGAAAAAGCCCGTGTTGTCGGTGGTAGTGTGTTCGAGCGTCTCCCCTTTATCAGTGAGCAGTACCACATTCATGTTTCCTGCCCCGTCATTGGCGTTGCTCGACTGAAGGATCTTGCCATCAAGCGCATTGATGTTACCGGTGCGCACAAAACCGTAAATGTCGTCCGATCCTTTTCCTCCATCACGGTTAGAAGAAAAATAACCGCTTTTCGCGTCACGGAAAATGATCCCGAAATCATCACGCGAAGAATTGATGGGTGGATTCATGTTGGCGGGTTTGCTCCAGCTGCTGTTGGCCCATGACGAAACATAAATATCAAGGCCGCCATAGCCGGGCAGGCCATTCGAAGAAAAATAAAGCTTGCCATCTTCCGTAACCTGGGGATACATTTCATCACCCGCAGTATTCACCTGTGGTCCGAGGTTTTCGGGTTTGCCCCAGGAGTCACCGTTACGTTTCACCATGTAAAGATCAGCACCGCCAAAACCACCGGGCATGGTGGAAGAGAAATAAAGTACTTGTCCATCGGGCGAAAGCGCGGGATGAGCGGTGGAATAATCATCGCTGTTAAAAGGGAGAAGCACCGGTGATTTCCAGGAGCCGCCTTTTAGTTTTGCCATATAAATTTTAGGACGATTCACAAAATTCTTATTGCGACTTCCTCTTGTCTCGGCCTTGGTAAAATAAATTTCGGTCTGGTCCTTATTGAAGCAGGCCGTGCTGTTAAGCGCGTCATTGTTAAAGATGGATGAGAGCGGGTGGCCTTTCTCGAATATTACAGAGTCGTCCTTTTTCTTGCCTTTCGAATAGAACAAACAACTGTATGGATTGCCCGTCCAGCCGTTGGAGTTTCCTCCCACAAGGTCGATAGGGCTTTCGGAAACAAATACGATCCCGTCATGATACATCACCGGTGAAAAATCAGCCACAGCGGAATTGACGGAATTGAGATTGTATACTTTATAATTGAGCGGCTGCGTGCTCCAGGTCTTCATCTCATCGCAGGTAAGTATCCACGACTTCACATTCTTATCTTCGGGCTTGAGTTTGGCATAAGCCAGGTATTCGGTTTTCGCCTCATCAAAACGTTTGTTGCTGAGCAGGGTTTGCGCGTAATACAAATGCGCCATGGCATCGTTAGGCGTCAGGGCCACAAGCTTGGCATAAACTTTTTCCGCCATCACGTAATTCTTTGTTTTGCGAAAACAATCGGCCTCTTTCATCAGCGCTTCAGCTTTTTTCTTGCCGTGCGCGGCTTTCCGGTAATAATGTGAAGCCTCGGCATAGTTGTAGTTATTATACAGCTTATCCGCCTTACGCATTTGTGCCGCTGCAGGCAGAACAAAACAGCAGAACAAAAGGCCGGTAATTATTTTATGAATACGCTTCATGTGTTTTTGCATTCCTTTTTTAGAGGTACCTTGGTGTAACGGTCTTCCCTTTCGAGATATTGAAACTATACCCGATCACCGCTTCAAAACTCGCCTTGCCGAGTATTCCTATTTTATTTATCCCATGGTCATACGAAAGTCCCAGCCTGAATTTATCGGTAATGTTCCACATCATAAGTGCGGCAATGCCATATCCCTTTCGCAGGGAAGCGCCCAGCCATAGTTTCTGGTCGATGAGAAAATTGCAATTCACATCAAAAGCGAGCGGTGCGTTGGCCACATACTTCACCAGCACCGATGGGTTCACGATCAGGTTATCGCTCAGCTTAAACCCTATTCCTATGGGAGAGTAAATGTGCATGGTGAGGTATTGCGGATCGGGACCGAATACCGAGTATTTATCACGGTTAAGGTGCGTGGCCGAAACTCCCCAATAAAAAGATTTGGTGTAATAATACATTCCGAAGTCGCCCGAGAAAACACCTTTTGTCTCCGCATTGAGCTGCGCATAAGGATCGGTGTTGTCCTTGTACGTTACCTGTTTCCAGTCGATGGTATACGAATAAAAACCCGTGCGCAACCCGAAGGAAAGTTTCCCGGAAAGAAAATGAATGTTGTACGAATAGGAAAGACTTGCCCCGCTCACATTTTTAGGACCGAGCCTGTCGTTGATGAGTTCAAGGCCGAGACCTATTTTTTTGCTCGGCAGCGGACCGTGCAGCGAGAGTGAATTTGTTTTGGGGGCACCGTCAATACCCGTCCATTGGTTACGTGAAACCATGGTTAGGCTCAATGCATCGCGCGTTCCTGCATAAGCGGGATTGATCGCGAGATGATTGAACATGTATTGACTGTATTGCG
Organism: Bacteroidia bacterium; assembly: GCA_036522695.1. Classification (GTDB taxonomy): domain Bacteria; phylum Bacteroidota; class Bacteroidia; order JADZBD01; family JADZBD01; genus DATDFI01. The sequence continues at coordinate 9,507 of DATDFI010000049.1, forward strand.
GATCCTGTTGAGCGGCCGCACGCAGTCCCAGCAACATCGCAAATAATATCCATGTCTTTTTCACCATTGTCAGTTTTTTAAAGATTCGTTTTACCTCGACAATTCCACCCAGCCCTTGTTCTTAAAATTATCGTGATCCTTAATTATTATCGCAAAGAAATAAGTTCCGGTTGGTACATCCTGTCCCTGTGTATTCTTCCCGTCCCATGCCACCTTCATATTATCGTAATGCTCGCCCTTCCAGATCAGCTCACCCCAACGGTTGTAGATGTACACCGCATTATCGGGAAGTGAATCTATCCCACCGATGAACCAGGTGTCATTTTTTCCATCGCCATTTGGCGTAAGACCATTGAATATGGTAACCACGCCCCCGGTTGTATCGATAGGGCCGATCACCGAATCGAGCGGCTGCTGGAAGCCCTGTGTAAGAATGTTGGAATTATTTTGAGGATCAAGTGTGAGTACCATGGGTTCACCAACGGTATAGTCGACAAGGAAATTACTGTTCACGCTTCCGCTTCCGCCTGTGCTCGAGTATACTGTTGGCGATGCCGATTGCGCAAAGGAAAAACCTGTCGCAAAAATGCAGAACAACAGTATCGTATTTTTCATTTTAAGCATTGCTGCCGATCTTTTCATTAATATATCCTGAACCCGCTGAACAAACTTTCATAAGGTTGTACCTGTATAGCTGATGTGCTGAATACCTCTACCCAATAAGGACCTGGAGTGATGCTGCTGTTCACCGTTGATGTAAGACTTACAACGATGTTACCTGTATTGGGTATAGTAACCACTGTGCGTGCTGCCCAGCTTCCGGGAGCATTGATCCAGACCTGCAGCGTTGCGCCAGCAGTGCCTGTTATTGATACATAGGTTGACATCTGGTAAACGCCCGCTGATGGCGGAGTGAATTTATACGTACCGGTATTGTATGCTCCACCGTCATTAAAAAAATCATTGCCTGCACCGAATGAAACTATAGCACTGGTACTTGCCGGTATGGATTGGTTGGCCACGGCCTGCATTCCCGCATTGAAAGCGATCTTCGGCTGGCCGGGCTGCCAGGTGCCGTTACCGGATGCATCGGAGGTAAGCACAAAACCGTTCCCGGGACTTACGGGGAGCCGGAAACCGGTCATGTTTGCTGTTCCATTGATGTCGAGCTTAAAGCCGGGAGTAATGGTTCCGATGCCGACATTGCTCGTATTGTCGAGGTAAAGCACATCGCTTTGACCCGTACCGTTAAAATAGCTGAAACGCAGATCATTCTGGAATGAAGGATTTGCAAACGAAGATCCATAAGCCCACATCGCCCATCCTTTTGTTGAAGCGTTATTGAGTGGCAAGGTGCCGTTACCCGTGGTGATCATTTCCATCTGCGAAATAGATGATGTGTTGGTTTCGATGCCCAGGCCTCCTGAACTTCCGCTGAGCAAATGCAACCGGTAGGCAGGAAAATCGGTCCCCACTCCCACCAGGCCATTGGGATCGATCGCCATCCTGTCCAGGGCGTTTGAAAAATCGCGAAAAACAAGTTTCTGGTCTCCGGATCCCGAACTCGGGTTACTCGCAAAGATCATCCATTGTTTATTTTGACCAACGAGATTAATGCCCGGGCCGGAACTTCCGTTGTTTGAAATTTTAAAATCGTTCCCGAATACGTTAGTTGAAACGATGTCAAGCTTTCCGGTAGGAGCTGTTTGACCGATACCGATATTCCCGGAGGTGGTGATGCGCATGCGCTCGGTATTATTTGTACCGAACATCATGGGGAGATTGGCAATGGTATATAAAATAAACTGTGTTGATCCGTCCGTTGAAAGCTCACCGGATTCGGTAGCGCCATTCCACAGCGAATAACTTATGCCACGTCCAACAGGGGCCTTTACCTGCACACCTGCATTTCCAGAGGCGTTACCATTCTCGACCATAAGAATGTTGTACCCATTTGCATTTGAGAACAAGTGTAATTGATTGGACGGGGTTGTGGTTCCTATTCCAATGTTACCCCCGTTATTAAAAATGTTGCTGCTGTTCAACACCCAACTGGATCCGTTCCAATAAGGCGTATTTCCTGCCGAACTTCCGGGTGAAAGAAAACCTGTGGAGCCTGTTGCCCCGGTCGGGCCCGGGGGACCGGATGCTCCATTCGCACCCGTAGGTCCAATGGGACCGGTTGCACCTGTGGCACCATTGTTTCCGGTAGGACCAGTAGGGCCGGTAGGACCTATAGGACCTATTCCTCCAATAAGACCTGTGGGACCGGTTGCTCCCGTTGCTCCAGTCGCTCCGTTACTTCCATTCGTTCCATTTGCACCTGTGGGACCCGTTGGACCCATTGGCCCGATTCCACCAACAGAGCCTGTGGGTCCGGTCACCCCGTCAATTCCAGAAGGCCCGGTGATGCCTTGTGCACCTGTTGGACCTTGCGCACCTGTGGGGCCTGTTACTCCATCAATCCCTGATGGACCGGTGGCACCGTTAGCTCCGTTCTGGCCATTGGTTCCGGTCGGACCCGTGGGGCCCGTTGATCCATTGGCTCCATTTGTACCGTTCGTTCCGCCCGGGCCCGTGGGACCGGTCACTCCACTGGGGCCGGCAGGGCCGTTTTGTGCGTACAAGGCATAAGGAACGCTCATGAATTGTGATGCTCCTATGATCGTGAAATTATTTCCGTTGGCCGGATCTATGCTTACCTGCAGCCAGGTATTTCCGCTCGCCCAGTTGATGGATGAAAATGTGCCGAAGCTGGGAGTACCCTGGCCGATAACGCGCGTGAACAAGCCGAATTGATTCGTTGTTGTGCCCGAATATATTTCTGAATAAAGCAAAGGGGCTGTGTTGGGGTTGCCTCCATAGATCTCGAACTTGACCGAGATGGTTTGGTTATTCAGCGAAGCCCCGTTGCTCCCGCGAGCAACCGCCTGGTAATTGATACCCTGAGGAGCCTGCGCATGCACTGCGGTACTCATCACAAAAAAAATAAAAACCGACCAAACCTTTCTCATGTTCGAATTTTTTGACTCGCTATTTTGTCAATTCCACCCAACCGGTGCGTCCTCGCTTATCCGGCACTTCAATCACATAATAATATGTTCCCGAAGGAAGCTTTTGTCCCTGCAGGTTCTCTCCCATCCACACCACATCGCGGTTATTGTAATCGGATGCCTGCCACACTTTTTCTCCCCAACGGTTAAAAATGGAAACATGATTTTTGGGGAAACGCGTTATGCCGTCAATGATCCAGGAATCATTGTGATTGTCGCCATCAGGCGAGAACCCGGAATAAATGATGAGCGAATCGCAATGCAAAGTGCTGTCCACAACCACGGTGGTTTGGCAAACGCCAGAGCAGCCGCTCGAGTTCTCGGTTACGTACACGGTATACGCAGTAGTGGTATTGATGGTGAACTGTGGATCGGATGATGAAGGATCATCAAGCCCGGTGGGAGGATCCCATGAATAAGTGTAACCAGAACCGGTATAGCCGGAGTGCAATTGACCCGTAAAGCCAGGGCAAACAACGGAATCACTGCTCGTGACAAGAGGCGTGGGCGAAGTAAGCCCCTGCAGATTAACACTTATTGTATTGCTGATGCACCCGGTGGCAAGGTTATATGCCACAAGATAAAAAACCTGGGAAGAGGTGCTCGGATCAACAGTAAGCGTATTGGTGGTATAATAAGGCGGGTTATAGAACGGGTTATCGGTCCAGATCACGTAACAAGTAGGGCAGTTGGAAGGAGGCGTGGCATTCATGGTGAGTGAATTATCGCCTATGCAATAATTGTAAACGCTTTGGGAAGGGACCGGGGGGGTAGGAGGGGGTTGTACCAGTACGGTAACGGAATAGGTGCTGTGGCAAGGACCCGAGCTCGGTGAATTATATGTAACTACATACGTTCCGGGCGCATAAACAGGTGAAGCCACGCCTGAAAGCGAGTCCACTGAAAAACCCGTTGTTGGCGAAACCGAAAAATAACCTCCGTAAGCAAGCACTGAATCGGGAATGAGAGGGTTAAGATCCGTAGAGCAAATGGTGGTATTGGGATAACTAAAGTATGCCGGGTCCTGCCCGGTGATGGTGACGGTCACCGAATCGGAACTAGGACATGGACCGGGCGTGGTATAAACGATGGTGTATGTAGAACTTACTGTGGTATTGGCCATGGTTATGGCGCCTGTCACAGGGTCCACAATATTTGGCACGGCACAGAAGAATTGTCCACCGGGAGTAGCAATATAGAGCGGGTTAACAAATTGCGGACCTGTTTGGCACCTTGCTAATTGTGAAGAAGGGTATTGAAAAGTAGGGTCCTGCAAAGGTTGGGTAACAGGAATAATGGTATCGTATTGCGTGCAGCTTCCGGCCGGGTTGGTCACCGCCACAATATAAGGCACTCCTGTTTGCAATCCCGTGGCAGTAGATGTGGTTTGCCCGTTGGACCAACTGTATGTATAGACATTGGATGGGGGCACCACAACAACGGTTGCGGATGCTAAGCCCCCGCTGTTCACACAGGGATAAAAATTCTGGAAAACATTTTGAATATGAAAAGAGGGATCTACCTGGAAGTTCTGCGAGATGAAACAACCCGGGGTTGCGACACTCGAAACAATAGTGGTATAAGAACCGGTGCACAAACCGGAAATGGCATCGGTGGTATTTGTTTGCCCGGTGGTTGTTTGAATATTGGTCCCTGAATTATCATACCAATTATAATTATAGAGAGGCAAAAATGAGCTGGAGGGATTAAAGACGAATGTGATGGCCGCATCACAACTATCGGTGCAGGATTCGGGTGATAAAGAGGCGCTGGCCCCTCCGCAACAATTCAACACTGCCGAAAAGTGATACGGTTGGTCGGCAAGGCATCCCGGCTGCGGGCCTGTGCCCGTTGTTCCATCTGAAAAAAGATGCACGGAAACATTCAGGTCTTTTAATACGGTGGGACATTGGTTGGCTTTTATCGACCAGCAAAAATCCCAGGTATCATAATCTCCACCTGCATCACCCAGGTTGTTAGCAGGATTGCCGTCCATATTCGCATCATCGAAGAAAAATCCCTTCTGCGTACCAATCACCGGGAGGTTCGGATAATTGTAAATGATCCAGTTGCCGGCATTGTTGGTGGTGCGCTGAACAGGGAGATTAAAGGTTATGGTTGACATGTCCCAGCCCTGGCCGAACACGGGAACCACGCCATGAAGCGAATTATTGTTGTAACGCTTATAGCCATTCAGTACATAACAAAAGTTCACCAGCTCTCCCGAGTTAAAATAACCATTAACAGGTGCGGGATTAACAAAGAGCATCCCTTCCTGTGAACAGGACAGGCAGTTAACCGAGTTGCCGAGAATAATGGAGAATTGTCCTACATCGCTCTGAGAGCCTCCGCCTATTTGCAAATAATATTCGGCACCCGGAACGAGTGGCGCGAAGTTGGCATTCACCAGCCCGTTTGATCCTTTCGCACAATTCACGGGAAGCATTGCCATGCAATCGCCATTGTATTGGTAGAGGGCGATCACCGGGTTTTGCAAAGGAGTGTTCCCCACACCGATCACATAAACATCAACCCTGGATTCGACAGGAATGAACTTGTACCACACATCCGACATTTGTGAAGGCATATTTCCCGTGCCGAGGCAATTCATCAGCGAGGGTTGAGGAAATTCAGAGGTAGCGCCAACATTACTCTGGTTCGCCACTACAGTAGGGGTAGCGACAGAGGAGAAAGGGCAGGATGAAGCAGCATTAAGTGTACCGATAAAGGAAGCATTGCAGGGGTCGTCATTGACCGGGGCGGAAGCGGTGCCGGCCTGCGCGAATTGAAAACAAAAAAATAAAAACAATACGGGGTAGAAATACCGCATGCTTAAGGGGTGTTTAAAGGAGACTAATGTAGCAAATTTTCCGGAAGCCCCGACAAAGGAAAAGCGGGTTTACCCGTTGATGCGCACACCTATTACGAGAATATCATCCACCTGTTCTTCGGAGCCTTTCCAGGTCTCGAGGGTACGGTCGAGCATTTCCTTTTGCTCTTCCATGGGAAGGTGGTGGATCTGCATGAGGAGATTGCGGAATTGGTTAGCCATGAATTTTTTTCCCTTCGGACCACCGAACTGGTCGGCATAACCGTCAGAAAAGATATAGAGCACATCGCCTTTTTCCAGGCCGATCTTGTGGTTGGTAAAGTTGCGGGCTTCGCGACCGAGAAAAATGCCGATGGGGAATTTATTGGCTTTTACTTCCTGGAGGTCGTTATCACGGATGAGGTAAAGCGGGTTGAAAGCCCCGGAGAATTCAAGCTCCTTTTTTTCAAAATCAATGCTGCAGAGTGAAAGATCCATGCCGTCTTTTGCCGTGGAACCGTCATAGTTCTGGTGAAGGGAGTCGCTGATGCCTTTGCTAAGCTCATCCAGGACCACCGAGGGTTTATGGTCGGTGATGCGATTCATCACCTGCTTGAGCTGGTTGTGCCCCACGATACTCATGAAAGCGCCCGGCACACCGTGACCCGTGCAATCCACCGCTGCGAAAAAGACTTTAGTACCCACCTGTTCGAGCCAGTAAAAATCACCGCTTACAATGTCCTTGGGTTTATAATACACGAATGAATCAGGCAGCAGGCTCTTGATCAGGTGATCGGGCGGTAAAATGGCTTCCTGTATTCGTTTTGCATAGCGGATACTGTCGGTCACGTGGTTGAACAGCACTTCCATCTTTATCTTCTGCATCTCGATCTCCTGCTTCTGCTGCACCACCTCGGCCGTGCGCTCTTCCACCTTTTGTTCCAGGATGCGTTCATTCTCGGCAAGGTCCATTCTCATCTTCAGCAGTGCATGGCCCAGGGTATCTTCTTCCGAAAGCGGTTCATAATGCGAATCGAAATTTCCGGAACCCACTTCGCGCGCAAATTCGGTTGTTTGTTTCAACGCATCCACCAGTTGGTTCAGCGCCATCGACATCTCCCCTATCTCATCGTTACGCCCGTGAATTTTTTCTTCCGGCATCACCCCGCGCTTCATCTTCTGCAGCATACGTTTGAGTTCATCCACCGGCCGCACAATAGAGAGACGGGTCAGTAACGCGATCACCAGCCCTATCACGGGAAGGGCAACGCCCAGCACCATCACCACCAGTTTCAGGCGGCTGAATGATTTATCCATCTCGCTGATGTTCTCTGCTGCTTTTTCCTGCTGCACGGCAATAAGCTGGTCGAGCTGGGCGAGGATAAGGCGTGTTTGCGTATTGATCTCCTCTCCTTCATTTAGCACCGAACTCATCTCGAATTTTATTTCGAGATCATCATAAGCGGCAAAATTGTTGAGCTTGCCCATGATGTACTTGTGGCTCTTCTCGAAAAGTTTATCGATAAGCGTGAAGATGGCCTCCACGGCATCGCGTTCATCCTTCTCCCAGTTCTGCGAAAGCATTTTGATCTCGTTCTTCAGTACCGGGTACTCATCATAGATCAGTTTTTTCAGCTTGGGTTTATCTTCACTCTCCCCGGGGGTGTTCACCCAGTTGTAAATAAGCATTTTTGAATTGAGCATGGTCACGCTCAACTCCCGCAGTGCATTCACCGAAGGCGTGTAAATGGTGGTGATCTTATCGTTGATGGATTTACTCTGGTTAATGGTGACCAGGGTGAGGCCGAAAGCGACCAGCGTTAAAATAACGAGCACACCGAAGCCGAAAAGAATACGAAGGCCTATGGTAAAACGGGTTCTCATGCTGGTATTCCCTAAAGGAGAATTTAAACGCCAAAAGTAGTAAAAACAAGGAAATGCGGGGATCGGAAATGCCGGCTGCTTTTATGCAAAAAATGAGCTTCCCGCATCCCTTAAACGCACCTGTATATATGACCCGATGAAAACGATATTCCTGGGCTCACTTTTATTATGGTTATCCACGGCAACAGCCCAAAAGAAATGGGTGGTTCACGATAGCGATTTTGCTTTTGTTTTGCGGGCCGACACGGGTGAAGGATGGATCGCTGTAAGGAGGGTCACCGTTTATCGTTTACCGCGCTGGGAAAAAATTCAAACGATCACCCTGCCCGAAAACAACGTACAGGATTTTGGTGAAGGGCCCTTTTTGATCGAGGACATGAATTTTGACGGGCATGATGATTTTCGAGTGGTTTCGATCACCACCACTAATTTCCAGCGATCATTTTGGTTTTGGTTTTACGATGAGGACAAACACATCTTTTACCGGGACACTATTTATGATGGTTTCCCGGAGATCAGTTTCGATCATAAGAACAAAACCGTGCATTACTATTCCACCTGCTGCATTGGATGGGGCAGTCATGGATTATACAAATGGGAAAATGGAAAACTTACGTTGATAGGGGAAGAAGAAGGCGATGATCTTGACCTTTCGATCCCCGGCCCGCGCCACAGCGCATCGGAATGCTGGTTACGTAAAAAGTAAGCGGAAAAGTTAATGGGATTAAAGTGGAGGATTAATGAGGTCCGTTCAGCTTATCCAGCAGCGCGTGCATCTTCGCGGCATTCTCCTCATCGAATAGCGCGTGGTAAATATTCTCCAGCATCTGGATGATGTCCTTATCCTCGGGCTTGAACTTGTGCGCCTGTAAGCCGTAAGGCAGCGCTTTTTTGAAGTACTCCTTCGCCTTGTCCTGGATCTGGTCGATCTCGAAAAAGTCACGGTCGGGATCGATCTCGTTGATCACGAATACACCACGGTTGTAGTAAAGCAGCGCAATGTTCTTCCAACTGAAAGCATCGGTGGAGTCCTGGGAAAGGATCTTCTTGTAGCAATTATCCTGCACCTCGATGAGCGGCAAATATTTATTAGGATCTGATTCGTACGTTTTATTAAGTACAGTGGCGAGGGCTTGGTAAAAGTTGATGAAATTCTCGCGGGTGTTGGCCTTGGGATCGGCAATATGCATGTACTTATCGTAATTCTCGAAATACTGGATGGCAGTGGTATAGGTATCCGGCCCGAAGAATTCCTGCGATTGGTTGAAATAAGTAATGGCCAATGCCTTTAATGCCTGCCGTGCTTCCGGGTATTCACCTGCCGTGTCCATAGGAATAAGCTTTGCAAAAGAATGCACCGCTTCTTCGCGCGAGGGCGATTTTTTATCAGCCGACTCATACTGCCGATAGATCTCCTTATAAATGAAGGCGCGCATGTACCAGGTGTATGGCATATTCATTGTACTGGGATCGTTCGTGGCGTGATCGATCGCACTCTTCGCCTTATACAGCTCCTTCTTCGAATAATACGTTGTAGCTGCATTGAGGCTGTCCGTTTGCGCGTAGGCAAACAACTGCATCACTGCAAAAACCACTACTATGATTATTCGTTTCACCATTTCTTAATCTACTACTATCGCCAAGCTGATCAGGCTCGAGCTTACTTTGAGATCGGACTTTTCAACGTTCGTTTTATTGAGTTCGAATTTTTGCTTGTTATCGATCGATACGAAATTGATGGCAGCGCCCTGCTTGGCCATGCCCGCTTTGTCAGTCACCACCAAAGTGCTCTTACCTTTTACTTTGGCGATCACTTCATTTACGCTGCCGGTATAGTCGGCAGGAATGAAGATCATGTGGCAGCGCGTTATGTCGGAAGCTTTTGCAAAAAGCTTCACTTCATATTTTTGTGTGCCCAGGGTTTTTGTGCTGAAGAAGGTGTTGAGGTCGTTGTAAAGTGTGTTATTGCCCATTACACCAATTACGAAATTGCCTTGCTTGTAATCCTCGGGCCACTCGATGTACTTGGTAAAATTATAAAGGAAGGTCGCTTTGATCTTGGTGGGCGCATCGCCCGGACCGGGAGGATGGAATCGCACCAGGTCGGCTGAGACGAAAAAGAAAGATACTAATATGAGGGCAATAAGCTTTTTCACTGTATTTTAAAATTGGCCTTAGCGGTCCTTAATTTTTGTTAAATCAACGACACGGGTTAAACAAACCGCGGGCCAAACCTTTTTTCGGTTCGTAATGTTCTGTTTTATAACTGGTTGATATGCTTTAAAAAATGGAAGTTTCAAAAGTACGACTTATGGGGAAACTAACAAAATCGGGGACTTATCAACCGCATGGCCTATCCTCACTGCTGCAATTCGACCGCTTGCTTTGATAACAAAGCTATGTTCATTATTTTGTGTGTTGGCTCCCGTTAAGCCTTTTCGCATTTCATAGTTTTAGCGAAATTCTTTTATAGGATAATGTTCTTTTAAATCATGGATATGAAGGAAAACAAAAAGATCTTCGTACTTGACACTTCCGTAATAATCTACGACCACACCGCAATTAAAAATTTTAAAGAGCATGATGTAGTAGTCCCGATCACCGTCCTTGAGGAGCTCGACAATTTCAAAAAAGGCAACGACACCAAGAATTTCGCAGCGCGCGAGTTCATCCGTTATATCGACAAGATCTCCGGCCGCAACACCCTGCAGGATTGGGTGAACATCAATGGCAAAGGCCATGGCATGTTCAAGATCGAGATGAACCAGCATTCGCGCATCGATGCGGAAAAGGTTTTCGGGGAACGCAAGGCCGATCATCGCATCATCAACTCCGCTTTATTCCTGGCCGAAAGTCACCCCGACCGCAAGGTGGTGCTCATCACCAAGGACATCAACCTCCGGCTTAAAGCCAAATCGCTCAACCTCGCTTCGGAAGACTACGAGACAGGAAAGATCAAAGAGGTAAGCGACCTTTATACGGGAAAAACGGACCTTGAAAAGGTCCCTTTTGATGTGATCAATGAAATTTACGAGAAGGGATTTTGCAGCGAGACGAAGCTGCTGAAGAAAAACCACAAAACTCCCGACAACCATTATTTCATTTTAAAGAACGACCAGAAATCGGTGCTGGCGCGCTATAATTCAGATGAGGGTGCGATAGAACGTATCCATAAAGTTTCATCGTTCAACATCACGCCCCGCAATGCCGAGCAGGCCTTTGCACTGGATGCGGTGATGAATCCTAATATCAAATTAGTATCGCTGCAAGGCGTAGCCGGCACGGGAAAAACCCTGCTCTCGCTGGCCGGTGCGCTGGAACAGCGCAGGAATTATCACCAGATCTATCTCGCGCGCCCCGTGGTACCGCTCAGTAATAAGGACATCGGTTACCTGCCGGGCGATATCAAATCCAAGCTCAATCCTTATATGGAACCGCTTTGGGATAATTTGAAATTCATAAAAAATCAATTCTCGGAAAAAGAAAAGGAGTTCAAGCAGATCACGGAGATGGTGGAGAATGACAAACTGGTGGTTTGTCCCCTCGCCTACATTCGCGGGCGGAGTTTGAGCAATGTGTTCTTTATTGTGGACGAGGCCCAGAACCTCACCCCTCACGAGGTAAAAACCATCATTTCGAGGGCAGGCGAGAATACCAAGATCGTTTTTACCGGTGATATTTTCCAGATCGATACGCCTTACCTCGATACGCAAAGTAACGGGCTTTCGTACCTGATCGACCGGCTCAAAGGCCAGCATCTCTATACCCATGTTACCCTGGAAAAAGGAGAAAGATCGGACCTGGCGAATTTGGCCAACGATTTTTTGTAACTTAGAGCTTCCCCATTCGTAAAACATTAACGTTAAAACAAAAAAATGCCGATGCGTGCTGTTGTTTGTACCCTGTTCCTACTGATCTCCTGTAGCGTTTTTTCCTCCTCAAGCGATGAGGTGGTGCAGGGCAAGATCTCGGTGAAGTGCGACTCGGTGTGCAGGCAATACATACGTGACAGCCGCATTTATACTTATGGTCTCGATACGCTGCAGAACATTAAGTTCTGGAGAGCGGTGATCAAACTTTCTCCCGATTCGGGGTTCATTAATATTGGTTCGAGCCGCCAGATCCTGGGCTGCATTCCGGTAAGGCAATTCAAAAAAATGAGCAATGTGCAGGCCGACCTGTGGCGCGACAGCATTCGCAAAAAAAATCTTTTGCCCGATACCGAGCGCGTGGTGTTCACCAACGGACTTAAGGATTTTTATTTGTTCGACAAAGTGATGCCCCAGATCAATGATGCCATTCGCATTTTTGAAGAGAGCAACACCGATCCCTTTTATGCCCAGGCCATTTTGCTTATCGAAAGCCCGGGCCAGCTACTGAAATCGAATGTGGGCGCTTATGGCCCATTCCAATTAATGAAAGGCGTTGCGCGTAACATGGGGCTTACGGTCAACAAATACGTTGACGAGCGAAAAGATTTCAACAAGTCGGCCGAAGCTGCCGCAAAACTCATTCGCACCATCTGTATTCCGTATACCAATGCCATGCTGGATGCAAAAGGAATTTGTTACGACACCACCGACCTTTGGTACCGCTTGCTGGTACTACATGTTTATCATGCGGGCGCATTCAACGTTGAAAAGGCGCTCGGTAAACTTTCGTATTGCGAACAGGATGGGGACATAGGCCTGATCAAAGAATTGTGGAATACAAAGGCGGCTGCCTTCGGCAGTGTGTCTCAAAAATACTCGCAGGTAGCGCTGGCCTGCCTGATCGAACTGGACGATCGCATCAACCGGAGCTCACAGGAGATCCGCTGGGTTGAAAAATAATTCCCGGCTAAGATATTTATGAAAAAAGCCTTCCTGGACAGAAGGCTTTTTAATTAGCGTTTATTTATCTCTTCAGTAATTCACCGAAACATCCACATCAAATTCATTCTTGCGCTCCTTATGTTTAATGTGAACATGCATGCCGCCCGTTACCCGCGTGCTGGTAGTAGTATCAAGTCCCGCTGCGAAAATGTAATAGTCACCGCACTTGAGCTTTTCACAATGCACATGGTCTTCGCCAGCCTCGCCCACAAAATAAGTATCGTAATCTGATGGACGAAGACCGGGGAGGTCCTTTGCGTTAAACTTCACATAAACCGTATCGGGATAAGCGGAATGATTTACAATGGGAACGCCATTTTTTTTCGGGAATACAACAACGGTGGCATTACCGTTCAATCCTTCTTTGCAGCAGGAAGAAAATCCCGGGAGCAATCCTATTGCCAAAGCGAGAATGCTTAATTTTTTCATGGGCTGAAAAATGAGATCCAAAATTAAAATATTCCTTTGGTGAATCAAAACGCGACCGGCAGGCGTTTATTTTTTTCGGCCGGCCAACCAGCGATTAGCTTCCCACATCAGCCAGCCTGAAGCAGCGCCAATGCAGGCGCCTGCCAAAACATCGCTGGGATAATGCACCCCCAATTCCATTCTTGAATACCCCACCGCTGAGGCCCATAAAAACGAGGGAGCGATCACGTACCATTTTGGGAAGGCAAGGCTAAGTGAAGTGGCTACGGAAAAAGCCCCGGAGGTATGTCCTGAAGGAAAAGAGTAGCTGCCTGCCTCCCCTTTCTTAATAATGAAGGGATAAACCACGAAGGGCCGGGGGCGATCAACAATAAGCTTTAATCCCGTGGTGATGCCGGCTGCCAAAACAAGCGATGCACCGATCACATATGATCTTCTTTTTAAAAGACTGTCGTGGCGCGTGAGCCCGCAAATAAAAACGCTTAAAGGCCCGGCACACAAAACGGGCGTTACGCTGAAGGAAAGGATTTTTGAGGCCTGGTCGAGGAAAGGAGTGCCGCTGCTGTTGATACGATGCAGCAGGTCTATGTCAGTGTTCTGCGCGCGGGTAGTGCCAGGTAAAATAAAACCAAAAAGTAAAGGAATAAGTATCAGCCTCATGCGTTCTTCAAAGATCGCAAATATTCCTTGCGGAATTTTTTACCCTTGAATGGCACTGATTTTGAAGAACAACCTGTAGTGAAAAAAGCGCCTGCATTGTTAATTAGTGTTGAAAAAATGCGTGCAACTATTTCGGTCGTACAAACGTTTTAGTGTGTAGTATAGCCAGCAATGGATCCTGTTCAATTATCCAAATTCATCGATAGGTATTGCCGTTTCAAATTGCGTTCCGGCAAGGAGATCTATGGCATCATTTGGAGGAACCGCGAGGGAAACACCGTGAAGCATTATTTTGCGAGCGCTGTGGAACGCCTGCGTTACAAAAAAGCGGAAATGCAGCAGGACATTGCCACCTGCGAAAAAATAAAAGTTCCGGTTGATATTGATGAGATCGTTAACGCGGAGCCGCTCAGTCTCATGGCCACCGGCTGAATATCCATCTATTTCTTCACCACCCTGAACTCCACTCTCCTGTTCTGCTGTTTTCCTTCTTCCGTATCATTGGTCGACAGGGGTTCATCGCTTCCTTTCCCGGAGCAGGTAAGCCGTTGGGGGGCTATTCCATTATCCACAAGGTATTTCACTACCGCTTCCGCCCGATGAAAGGATAATTTTTTATTCTCCTCCTCATTACCGGTATTATCGGTGTGGCCCACGATCTCGATCTCAAGGCCGGGATCGCTGTTGAGCAGGTCTACCAGCAACCCCAACTCTTCAAATGATTCGGGCAAAAGATCGGACCGGCCTGAAGCAAAAAAAATATTCTTCATCACGATGGAGGAATCCTGTTTTACCTGCTTTTCGAGATAATTACCCGCCTGCAGCGTATCGATGGGTATTTTTTTCAGCTCCTCGCGCGTGAGCGGCTGCGGGGCGGTAATGTCTTTCCCTTCGGCATCGAAGCGAAAAAGTGAAACATCATCCACATAATAATACGCTTCACGCACAAGGGTCATATGCAGGACCTTCTTCTTGATCAGTTTTGTTTTTTCTTTTTTCCCAAAATACCCCAGCGACAAAAATTTTTCTCCTCCTTTTGCAGTGAATGTATCGCTCACCAGCATCCAGCTAAGGGAATCCTTGCAGGTACGATCAAAAAATCTTTGCACCTGCGGCTTCATGCTGATCACCGAGTTATTGGCAAGGCTCTGCGCTTTTTCCGTAAGGCAGGCTCCTATTTCTCCAGCCACCGAATTGCACCAGGGCGAAATGGCCACATAAAATTTTAAGGAATATTTTTCCCCGGGTCTCAGCGGCTCATTCAATTTCACCTGTATGTACTCCCGGTAATAACCCCATATCCGCAACCCCACGTAACCTTTCCCCGAAT